>JABDMI010000018.1 GCA_013001575.1 Gammaproteobacteria bacterium | reverse complement strand
TTCAGCTTCAACCTAAAAGCCATGCGTGAATTCGGTCTGGAGCGGATAGCACATTTTGAAAATAACCCCTATCAATGCGAGTTTCTCCAGATTCCGGATACGGTGCTGGTAAAGTCCAAACAAGCACTCAGTAATCCGGCCACAAACATGCTCGAAGGCATCAGGGGCTTTAATGTTGTAATCGATGAGGTCGATCAGTCTCTGGTGGATAAGGTCATTGAACTGGAAGCCTCGGGTGCGAGCAAAAGCGAAAAAGACCAGTTGATCATGAGTGGTATTGGCGGGCATGCGGTAATCGCTGTTGATGACACGGAAAATCTTTACAATATGGGCAAAATGTTTTCTCCCGAACTGGCACAACTGGATCTAAAGCCAGACGGCAAACCAAAAGTGATCAACGATATCTCGCCACAAGCTCTGCCCATTGAAGTACAGGCTGCCATGACTGACACGGCGTACATATTCAGTTTTGGCAAGAATGCCGAGAAAAAATCCGCATTGGTGCAAGGCCTGGAAAGCGAGCCCCACTCGCCACTAATCTCTTATGCGGTTGACATGGATGCCTACATTGGCTTGATCAATAAGGTTTTCGATAGCCCAAAGGCGCAAGAAGAAATGCTGAAAGACGATGAGTTTAGTGAATTGAGTGATCTTGAAGACATGCAAAAGATATTGGAATCCATTTATAATTTATTTGACAGCATGATTGTGAATTTCCGCTTCAGGGATGATGGCATTGTTATCGAACAAAACATTAAAATGAAAAAGTGACATGAAATAGAAACATGAAAAAATTGATCGGATTATGCGTGTTTTGTCTGTTTGCCGGTGGTTGCGTGAGTCTCAACCACCTGGCCTACGATGTGTTGGTCGAGAGACAGGCTGAAGAAAACAGTCAGCATCGCATCGGGGCGCATAAGGAAATGATGAAGGCCGAGTATCCGACCTTTAAGGAATATACGGAAAAACGCGAAGCGTATTTACAAGAACTTGAGTTGTCCGAATCAGAAAAATGAACCGCCCGGTCTGCCAGCCGGCTTAGTTCTCATGCGAGGCCGGACGCGCGAACTCCATAAGCCCGGGTTCATGCCCGGGCAAGACGGATTTAATGTAGTCGCGTAGTGCAAAGCCGGTACCGGATGGCCAGTAACGCACTTTATCCTTGGCAAACAATTTATAGTCATCCAACTCCTCATTCAACTTGATCTCGCCGCTGGCAACCACATGGTAGGCAATGATCAACTGATTCATGCGTTCGAAAGTGTACAAACCGACCAAGGAAACCTCTTTCGCCTCCAGATCAGTTTCTTCTTTCAACTCGCGGATAATCCCTTGTTCGGGCGATTCGCCTTTTTCCAGGAATCCGGTGACCAAACCGTACCAACTAGGTGGCCACAATGTATTGTGGGCGAGCAGTATTTGATCCTGGTAATCCACAATAGCCGCCACCACGGGTGTGGGGTTATCGTAATGAATGTAAGTGCAGGACTCGCTGATACAGATCAAACGCTCACGGTCTTCACTAGTAAGTAACTTGCTCTCAAGTTCGGTAGTGCAGATCGGACAATATTTCATTTTATAGCCAGGCTTGGGTGAGCTTGCCTTTGCGGTCCTGATAATACGGCAGCCAAGCCAGGCCCACCATGTGCACATGCAACTCGGAAGCCTTGGGCTTGATGATGATCTCCTTCAACTCTTCTTCCTGGGCATTGTAAGACGCTTCCAGTTTTTCAATATCTTCTTTGGATTGCAATTCCAGTTCTTCCAGTTGGGCTTTTACCGCGTCGTATTTCTCCTGGGCACGTTCTACATCTTCGGCTTCTTTGCGTGAACTGCCGACTTTTTTGATGGCTGAGCCCATGCTTCTGGCCGAGGTGGCCGAGATACGTTTGCGCCCCATGAGAGAACCCAGGATCGCGGTACCAAAACTGATCACGGTATCCATTTTCTTGTTTTTGGATTGCTCCTGTTGCACTTCAATGGTTTGTTCGGCGCGCATTAGTCGGTTTTCCAGAGTGGTGAACTTGGAGGCGTATTTCTTACGTAAGGCCGCCACTTTTTCGTCGCGCATTTCACGCGCTGCTTCTTGCAAACGCACTCTGAAATCGCCCTCACTTTCACCGGGGTTGGATACCAGTTTAAAGGTCGGACTTTTATACACGGTTAATATTTTCTCAGCCTTGATCCAGCGCTTGAAGGTTCTTTCCCAGGACGTGTAGGATTTTTCTTTACTCAAAACCTTGGCGCTCTCGGCGTAGGCCGCACCACTCTCGGCCTCATCACTGAGGTTGTCGAGATCGATCTCAAGGGCTTCGGCCTCGTCCCAGTCAACAGAAATCGGTGAATCATCCGCCTCGGTCACGAACACCATGCGCTTTTGTTCTTCCACGTCGTAAGTGCGATTGGAGTAGCCCACGTCGGCTGCCCCGATCACATGCGGGTGATAGATAAGCGTGTCATTGTCGGAACCGCGGCGATCGACTGGTAAAAAATACTGATGGATCTTGGGCGACAGGATGGGCGGCTGTTCTTCCTGGTGTATGGATTCTTTTTTAACTTTGGCTTCAACTTTTTGCACAATGCGGGCTGCCGGCAATTGCGGCATTTCAGCCGGCGCTTTTTTCTTGCGCTTGTCCATCAGGGTGCCGATCTGGTCACGCGTCATCGGGCCAGACAGATAGGACATCACCCAACGGGTGTTGAACACAACCGGGCCGTCTTCGTGCACGTTGTGCAACATGAAACGACGTTTACCCAGATTGGTCAGGGTGTTTTCCAGGGTTTTTCTATCCAGACCGCCACCACCGGCGCCTTCCAGACCGTCCAGCACGCGTGCTTTATCCCGTTCGGTTTGCAAACGGCCCAAAAACCAGGTGCCGCAATTCGACAATCCTTTGTAATCCAGATCGACCGGGTTTTGTGTGGCTAATACGAGCCCTAAACCGTAGGCACGCGCCTGTTTTAGCAAGGTCAGGAATAAGGTTTTACTCGGCGGGTTGGCGGTTGGCGGCATGTAACCGAAGATCTCGTCCATATACAAAATTGCACGCAGGCTACTGGTGCCCGGCTGCGATCGCATCCAGCTGATCAGCTCACTCAATAACATGCACACAAAGAACATGCGCTCGGAATCACTAAGATGCGCGATGGACATGACCGAAACCCGCGGTTTGCCATCCGGTGTGTAAAACAAACGACCGGCATCCAGTGCCTCACCTTCCATCCAGGTTTGGAAACCCGGAGCGGCGAGTAAGGCATTGACTTTCATGGCCAGACTAAAGCGGTCTTTGGACGAGTAAATATTCTCGAGATCCATGACCCCGATCTTTTCAAACGGGGGTTGCTGGATGGCTCCGATCAAACCGCCGATGTCCAGGGATTTATTCTGTGCCCAATAATGATTAAAAATATTCGACAACAAAATATGTTCACGTGAGGTCAAAGGATCTGCGTCCATACCCAGCAAAGCCAGGATGGATGTGGCCGTGGCCTGTACTTTTTCACGAAAGGCGTCCGAATCGTTACGAACTTTTTCTGACGGCGCGGTGAAAGACGATAAGACCGAAACCCCCAGGCCGGCGTTGGAACCGGGGGTGTAAATTGTGAAGTCGGCGGATTTTTTGAGTTTCTTAATGCGCTTGGCGTCTTGCCCCCAGGACTTGAGACCTTTTTTCCACAAGGCGGCCTGTTTTTCCGCGTATTCATCCGCCGAGAATCCTTTGTTCAAGGCTTCCTGGGTATTTACCCAAGGGCGAAAGGCATCGGCTTTTTGGGTTGGGAAAGTGAGCAAGATATTGCCGAGGTCGCCTTTGGGGTCAATTGCAATCACCGGGATATTATCAATCGCGGCCTCTTCAAGTAGCCCAATACCCAGACCGGTTTTACCACTGCCGGTCATACCGATGATAACCGCGTGGGTGGTCAGGTCTTTGGAGTCATAAAGCACCAGATCATCCTTCATCTCGCCGTCTGTACCGACTTCTTTACCCAGAAAAAAAGCACCCAGTTTTTCGTAATCTTGCATAGCGTTTCCCGTTCTTATTGGCCGAATTGCAGCTTTGAAAGCGTAATTCCTAAGTGTACCGTGCTTGGTACTGGACGGGAACGCCTTGTGATAGTTTTTTACTTATAATTCTGGCAATTCAGTACAATAAGACGAGATCATCAACACTATGAAACGAGATTTATTATGAGCAAACCCGGCAGCAAGGCTTATGGATTAACCAGCGGCGGCTTGATCGTCCCTGGCTACCAGATACCCAAAACCCATATAACGTCTGCACCGGCGGCTGGCGACGACTCGGCCGGTGGCATGTTGCGCCGTCTGGCCCAGACCATTCTGGAATGGCGTGAAGAGCTACCCGAAGATGCACAACCGGTGATCACCGCGATCGCCAGTGGTGGGGTACAAATCATGGTGGAACGCATGTCGCAAGAAAGCCATCACGGTATTCGTATTGAAGGCAACAGCAATGGCAACCCGTGCATGCTACTCGTGCATCAGGCCAATCTGGAATTGTTGTGCTATATCGAAAAAGTGCAAGACGTGGAATTTCGCCGCAAGATCGGATTTATTATCGATGGGGAAGAGAGCGAGGTTTAGGGAGTGAGGTAGGTCAGATTCCGTATACAGCAAGCACTCCTGCTTTGCTCATCCTTTGACTTCCCTAGACGCCCACAGAACGAAACTGGCTTTTAGAGTCAACGCCCAAACTTCTGCTCAATCCAGCTAGCCCCATAAACTTAGCCTGTCATCCCGCGGCGCGACCGCGGGATCCAGTACTAAACTTCAAAGAATTTCGAAATACAAATCCTTCCACTCAGGATTAATGGATTCAATTAAATTCAACTTCCAATTTCTTTGCCATTCTTTTAAACGCTTTTCACGACGGATAGCCAAATTTACATTTGCAAAAGATTCATAATAAACCAGCTTATTCAGATCATATCGCTTGGTAAACCCAGCCAATGCCTTGTTTTTATGTTGCCAGACCCTCCTGATCAGGTCAGATGTGACTCCGATGTAAAGCGTTCCATTGCGTTTGCTCGCCAATAGATAAACATAATAAATTTTCATTATCATTCCTTGATGTAGAATTTTTCTGGGTCCCGCGGTCAAGCCGCGGGATGACAATTATTAGTATTTAATGTAATTAATATTACTTCAAATACTTGTAATACTGGACTACAAATCGGTTCAGATTTTTCCTACAAAAAATCCCGAACCTTTTGGGAACGGGATTTATTTATTTCAAAAGTCGGACTGGCTAATACTATATCAATTTGGGCACAGGCATTCTGTTTAGCAATTTTGAGATATTTATAAATGCAGCATGCTATCCACCCAAAGCCTGTCATCCCACGGCGCGACCGCGGGACCCAGACTTAGACAAACTACCACCCACACGTCTTGCCAGCGTTCTCTTCTTTCAGGTAGCCCATTAACGGTGCAAAATATTCGATGATCGCGGAGCCATCCATGTCGCGTTCGCCAGTAATGGCTTGCATAGCATTCGGCCATGGCTCACTGGCGCCCATCGCGAGCATGTCACCTAAACGCTTGCCCACGTCTTTATTGCCGAAGATCGAGCATTCATACAGTGGCCCTTCATGCCCTGCCGTTTCACATAAGGATTTGTGGAACTGGAATTGCAAGATGTGGGCGAGAAAATACCGCGTGTAGGGTGTGTTGCCCGGGATGTGATATTTGGCGCCCGGGTCAAAATCGGCCTCTGTGCGTTCTACCGGTGGAACAATGCCTTGATATTTGGTGCGTAACTTCCACCAGTCGGTGTTGTAGGTATCGGGCGTAGTTTTGCCGGCGAATACATCCCAACGCCATTGGTCTACCAGTTTGCTGAAGGGTAAAAATGCGATTTTGTCTAAAGCAAGTTTCATTTGCTGGTTGATCACGGCTTTTTCATTTTTTTCAACCGTCTCGACCAGGCCGATCTGTTTTAGATAATCCGGTGTCATGGAAAGCGTGAGGGTATCGCCAATGCCTTCGTGAAAACCGTCGTGCGCACCGGCTTTAAACAACGGCGGCAAGTCCTGTTGCATTAAATAGTAATAAATGTGTCCGAGTTCGTGATGGATAGTGGTGAACTCTTCAGCGGTTGGCGTGATGCACATCTTGATGCGTACATCGTCTTTCTGATCCATCGGCCAGGCACTGGCGTGACAAACCACATCGCGGTCACGCGGCTTCAGAAATAAAGACTTTTCATAAAACGATTCCGGCAATGCCGGCAAGTCCAGGGAAGTAAAAAAGTCCTCGGCCATGCGCACCATTTTTTCGGCCTTGGCCGCTTCTTTGGCACGCTCGGTTTTGCCTTCAACCGGCATCGCTTCAAGCGCCGAGGTCACATTAAACTCGGCCACGCCAGGATACGGTTCAACCAGATCATAGATCTCGGCCCATTGCTGGCTCCACATATTGCCCATTAAATGCGCCGGCATTGGGCCATCACGACTGACCTTATTTTCGCCATAGGTGTCGGCCAGTTTGTCGCGCACGTAACAATGCAATTCGTCGTACAAAGGCTTGACCTGATTCCACAAACGCTCCGATTCGGCTTCGAATTCGGCTGAGGTCATGTCGTAACCGCCTTTCCAGACATCACCGGTGTTGGCATAACCCAGTTCTTTGGCGCCGGCATTGGTCAACTCCACAAAGCGTGCGTAGTCTTTTTTCATGACCGGGGAAACGGTACGCCAGCCTTTCCAGGCTTCCAGTTGTTCGTCGTAATCGCGGCTGTTCGCCAGAGTTCGGGAAAGGTCACCCAATGACAAACACGAGTCTTCGCCATCCGGACAATACTTGCCCTTGCCATAGGTTGCACCCAGTGAAGACATGATCTTGGCCAGCTCCGCGCGTTGTTCCTCATCATTCGGCGCCGGTAATGAACTGCCCACCTTGATCAGGTTAATGGCACGCAAGGTTTTGGCGTCCGCGCCTTCCAGGTTGAGAGATTTGGTTTGTTCAATAGTTTTACTGTTAAAGGCCAAAAATTTTTCATTCGAGGCCGCTTCCAGTGCCTGGGTGTCATCGGTGATGTAAGTTGCTGCAATCCAGGCCGTTTTCGCACCGACGTCATACAGCTCGACGAGTTCCTTGTTAACCCGATCAACAAACTCTTTGGGAGTTTCCTGTGTGTTGGCACTGGTATTAATGGTTACATCACCATCTTCAACCGTGAGTTCACCCGAACACGCGGTCAGCAAAAGTATCAGACTTGCGCTTAAATAAAATCTTGTTTTGTTCAACATTGCATTCTCCAAACAATGAAGCACCCGAAGGTGCTTCAAAAGGTAAATATCATTTATTGTTTTTAACGCACGCCGTGCATCAGTCGTTTAAACACTAGCGGAGTCAGGATCAAAATTGCAATTCCTGCACCGATCGACATTAACCCAACCTGGTTATAAACCTCTAACACTTTGGCAGGATCACTGACCTCGCCATCTACGCCTGCGGTCATGCGCGCGATCATACTGGCGGCAAAGTTACCCGTAGCCGAGGCCAGGAACCAGGTACCCATCATCAATCCAACAACACGCGGAACCGATAATTTGGTAACTGCGGATAGCCCCACCGGAGACATACACAGCTCACCAAAAGTGTGTAACAAATAGATCAGGAAAATAAAGATGACTGGAGTTTTCAGACCATCAGCGCCGTTCGCACCCCATACCAGTACTAAAAAGCCCAGACCCAAGAGGATCAAGCCCATACCGAATTTGGCCGGAATGGAGGGTTCTTTGTCACGTTTACCCAGATACAACCAGAGTGCGGCAAATACCGGACCAAAGATCACAATATAGATCGCATTGATCGACTGGAATACCGAGGCCGGGACATCGATTCCAAAGATTGTCCGATTAACCGCTTCATCGGTATACAGGTTAAGGGATGAGCCGGCTTGTTCGAACAAGGCCCAGAACAAGATCGAGAAGATCATTAGCATTAATGCCATGATCATCTGGTCACGTTCTTCCTTGGTGCACTTGGTGAACGAGAAAACCAAAATACCGATCACAACGGCCAATCCAAATATGCCCAGCAAGGTACCAACCAACTCCTGGTACTGGATCAACTTCCAGATCACAACCACACCCAGCAAGGTACCGATGTAGATGGTCCATTCATTGCTCAAGCCAATTGGAGATTTAGCCACCAGTTTTTGTGTGTCTGGCGGATCAGCGCGACCCATTAATAAGGGTTGGCCTTTCAGGAAAACAACCAATCCGGCCAACATCCCGATTCCCGCCAAACCAAAGCCGTATTTCCAGCCGTAGGTTTGACCCAGCCAGCCGGCCAGGATCGCACCTGCGGCAGCGCCGAGGTTGATGCCCATATAGAACAGGGTGAAACCCGCGTCACGACGACGATCGCCTTTTTCATACAAGGCACCAACAATCGTTGAGATATTGGCTTTCAAAAATCCAACACCCGAAATGATCAAGGCCAAAGATAAATAAAAGATATTCAAATACAGCGGATTACGTACCACTTCACCCGTCGCCGAAGCCACCGCCGTTGGCCCTTCAAATGCCATACCGAAGTGACCCGCCACCAACAGAATCGCACCAAAGACCACCGCCTTTCTGGACCCCAGATATTTATCGGCCAACAGTCCACCGATTACAGGAGCAACATAAACCAATGCAGTGTACGCACCATAGATCAAATAGGCTTTTTCACGCCCGAATAAAAAATGTTGCGTTAAATAGAAAATTAACAAGGCCCGCATTCCGTAATAGGAAAAGCGTTCCCACATCTCGGTCAAAAACAGGATCATCAAACCTTTGGGATGGCCAAAGAAGCTTGTATCCGTGACGGAAGTCGATTGATTCATGTGAAATCTCTTTGTGATTTGAGTGTTTTAAAATTTATTATTAAATGGATACAGAGAGGCACCCATCAGGTTTAACTGCGTAGCTTGGAGAAAAACGTCTTAACAGTCAAATTTATTGCGTCGCAACACAGGCTAATTGCCTAATTCTTCTGCAATTCTTGCGGTTTTTCGTCTACCTGAACAAAGCGTTGGGAGAAGAACAGTCCTCCCTCGTACAGCAAATACATGGGTACCGCGAGTAAGGTTTGCGAGATCACATCCGGTGGGGTGATCATCATCCCGACCACAAAACACGACAAGAAAATATACGGGCGGTATTGTTTGAGCTTTTCCACCGAGACCAGACCTGTCTTGACCAGTAACATGGTCGCAATGGGAATCTCGAAGGCCACACCAAAGGCAAAAAACAGGGCCAGCACAAAATCGTAGTAATGGGTAATGTCGGTCATCACTGCAACCCCTTGCGGGGCCACTTTATTAAAAAACCCGAACACGATCGGAAACACCACAAAGTATGCGAACAAAGCGCCCAGATAAAACAACACAATACTGCTGACCAACAAAGGTGTGGCAAAGCGTTTTTCGGTTTTATACAAACCGGGTGCCACAAACGCCCACAGTTGATACAGCCAATACGGTGCGGTTAAAAAAATTGCCGCCACAAAAGTAAATTTGAAGGGGGTTAAAAACGGTGACGCCACTTGTGTAGCGATCATGGACTGCCCTTCCGGCAACTGTTCCAGTAATGGCAGGGTTAGTATTCCGAACAAGGGCTGCATGAATGGTGTCAGGATCAAGAACACGATTATGATCGCCACGACCATTTTTAATAAACGTGTTCGCAACTCCAGCAAATGCGAGAGCAAACTTTCTTCCGGCAATGCCTCGGACGTCTTTGGATCAGATGCTTTTGGATTTGACACTTTAGGGTCAGACGATTTTAACTCGGAAGATTGTGATTCTGGCTGGCTCACCTTCACTCCTCATTGTCTTCAAGGTGATCAGGCTTGCTGGTGAAAAAAGCTTTCACATCTTTTTCCACGTCTTTGACATCGTGTTGAAGTTTATTGATCCCGGACTTGATGCCCTGATCCAGACCCTCGGTTTCTTTACTGAGTTCATGCTGGAATTTATAAAACATCTGGCGAGATTGTCGTACCAGCCCACCCAGTTTGCGAGCCACTTTGGGTAAACGTTCAGGCCCCAACACCACCAGGGCGATGAGGGCGATGAGTAACATTTCGGTGAACCCGATATCGAACATAGTTAATATTGAATAAGACTAGACGAAATGATCAATCTTGATGTTCTGGTTTTTTTTCTTCTTCGCGCACCGATTGTTCATGGGTACTTTCGTCACTTTTATCGGCCAGTGCGTCTTTGAATTCTTTTACAGCACCGCCGACATCGCGGCCCGTGTTACGCAATTTTTTTGTGCCGAAAATCAACACCACAATGGCAAGAATAATAAGCAATTGCCAAATACTGATACCACCAAACATATTTCACTCCTGAG
>JABDMI010000017.1 GCA_013001575.1 Gammaproteobacteria bacterium | reverse complement strand
ATCAGTGAATACAAACTGACCCAGATCGTACAATCGGAATTCGATCTCACACCGTATGGCATCATTACCTCGCTGGACCTGATCCGTCCGATTTACAAGCCGACTGCGGCCTACGGACACTTTGGCCGGGATGACCTGGATCTGAGCTGGGAACGTACTGACAAGGCAGAAGCCTTAAAAGCGTATCTCTAAGCTACTGCTTAGCTGTATAATGCGGCGTTGCGAAACGCTCATTTAGAGCCATGCGGCGATCCAAGGTATGAGATTTCCGCAGCATCAGCCGATGGTTCGCGATGACATGATATTTTTCTTAGCCGCCTGAGGGGCGCTGCAACCGACCAAATGTCCGGTGAGGCTCAGATGGCTTATCTAAACAACGGCGCTCGTTCAATCACGGAGCAATCCAAAATGAACGCAACAGTTACACCGCTTAAACCCGATTCGAACTTTTCAGACTACGCCGTAAAAGATCTTTCTTTAGCAGGTTTCGGACGTCAAGAGATCGCCATTGCCGAAACCGAAATGCCGGGACTGGTATCCATTCGCGACAAGTACGCCAAACAGCAGCCTTTAAAAGGCACGCGCATTGCCGGCTCTTTGCACATGACCATCCAGACTGCAGTACTCATCGAAAGCCTCAAGGCTCTGGGTGCGGATGTACGCTGGGTTTCGTGCAATATTTTCTCAACTCAAGATCACGCAGCGGCGGCAATTGCGGCCGGTGGCACTCCGGTGTTTGCCCACAAGGGCGAAACCCTGGAAGAGTATTGGGACTTCACCCATCGCCTATTCGACTGGCACGATGCGCCTGACGGCAGCAAGCAATACGCCAACATGATTTTGGATGACGGTGGTGACGCTACCTTGTTACTTATTCTTGGCGCCAAAGCCGAAAAAGATATTTCGGTGCTGGACAAGCCTGGCAGTGAGGAAGAAGAAGTCTTGTATGCCTCGATCAAAAAGACTCTGGAAACCGATGCAAACTGGTATTCCACACGTCTGGCCGAGATCAAAGGCGTGACCGAAGAAACCACCACGGGGGTTAAGCGTTTATACACCATGGCCAACAGCGGCGAACTGCACTTCCCGGCCATTAATGTGAACGACTCGGTAACCAAATCAAAATTCGACAACTTGTACGGTTGTCGTGAATCTCTGGTTGACTCCATCAAGCGTGCAACCGATGTGATGATCGCGGGTAAAGTTGCTGTGGTGTGTGGCTTTGGTGATGTGGGTAAAGGATCCGCGGCTTCTCTGAGAGGTCTGGGAGCGAATGTCTGGGTGACCGAGATCGATCCGATCTGTGCGTTACAGGCAGCGATGGAAGGCTATCGCGTTGTGCGTCTGGACGATGTGGTAGATCAAGCCGACATTTTTGTGACCACCACCGGTAATTTCAATATTATCCGTGAAGACCACATGCTGAACATGAAAAACCAGGCCATTGTTTGTAACATCGGCCACTTTGATAACGAGATCGATATTGCGGGGCTTAAAAAATACGAATGGGAAAACATCAAACCCCAAGTTGACCACATCATTTTCCCGGACGGCAAACGCATCATCTTGTTGGCCGAAGGTCGTTTGGTGAATCTGGCTTGCGCCACCGGTCATCCAAGTTTTGTCATGTCCAACTCCTTCACTAACCAGGTTCTGGCCCAGATGGAACTGTGGCAACGAGGTGACGAGTACAAGAATGAAGTGTACGTGCTGCCAAAACACCTGGACGAAGAAGTCGCGCGTTTGCATCTGGACAAGATCGGTGCCAAGTTAACCACTTTGACCACAGAACAGGCGGACTACATCGGGGTTAAAGTTGAAGGCCCATACAAGCCCGAACATTATCGATATTGATCATTAATCAGAAGCGACATTTTTCGGATTATTAATCTCTTCATCCCGGGCTGGTTTAATTTCGTTATATTTCGGCTTGTAAAAATTGTCATCCCGCGGCTTGTTTAATATCGTCATCCCGCGGCTTGACCGCGGGACCCAAAAAGCAGCTTCGGCTGCTTTTTTTGTATGAGCCTATCACCGATAATAATGCAGTAAACTCCTCAAACACATCGCTCACCACTTTTCAGCATGCTTAATCTCACCTCCTTCCCACCAATCGCCAAGCCCGATGCCACCACCCTGATACTTGGTTCCATGCCCGGGCAACGATCCCTGGACCAAAACCAATACTACGCGCACCCTCGCAACGCCTTCTGGAAGATCATGTCGCAGCTTTATGATTTCGATCTTGATTTGATATACGAGAAGCGATGTGAACAACTCGCAAAAAATAAGATCGCTCTCTGGGATGTGATGCAACATTGCGAAAGACCAGGCAGTCTGGATTCCGCGATCGTCTCCGGCTCAATTATTCCAAATGCCTTCAATGCATTTTTTAATTCGCATTCCAACATACGTCGGGTATTTTTCAATGGTCGTAAAGCCGAAGATACCTTCAGACGAAAAGTCTTGCCCGACTTGAAAGTTGATATCAAATTGATTGCCCTGCCCTCCACCAGTCCGGCGCATGCCAGTTTGAGTTTTGCACAAAAGCTCGAGGCCTGGAAAAAACTGCGCAAATAGCACTAATCACACAGTTTATAAGGCCTGTATCTGACCGATGGACAGCAAAATATTGCCGCCAGTCCAGAATTTGCCGCAATTGTAAATAAATGTCATAAGCTCATTAAAAATCGAAAAGGTATGCAGGATACAACTCAATAACACGGAGCTTAAATACATGTCGGGCTTAAACAATTCACAATCATCCCTGGTGCAAGTGTACAACTGGTTACGCGTGTACGGCTTGAATGATTCGCATTCCGGAAATGCTTCAATTCGTGTTGGCGATATGATCTGGATAACACCGTCGGGTGCTTGTGCAGACACCCTGACCAACACCGATCTTATTTCCTGTCATATCGACGGACGAATTGGTGAAGGCGCCTCACTGGATGCCGCCTTACATATCCAGACCTATCAGGATAACGCCAAAACCAAAGCCGTATTACACAGTCATAACCCACACACGCTGGCCTTGACCATGAATGGCGAAGATTTTAAACCCGTAGATTTTGAAGGCGCGCATTATTTTGACCGGGTGCCCGTGATTACGATTCCCTATGAGAATTACCTGGAAGACTCGCCGTATAAAGTGAGCAAATCATTGCAGCGCCACAAAGCCTGTGTGGTGCGCGGGCATGGTGTGTACGTTGCCGGCACCAACCTCGAATTGGCGTATAAATGGACCTGCTCACTCGAACATTCCGCTAAAGTAGCCCTGTTAACCACCAAAAGTCATAAGGTTTGAACATGCGATTCATTCAAAGAATTTTATTCATAAGCGCTTTTTTATTCTTGAGCGCTTGTGACGGGACAAACAGCGAGCCAAATGCGAATGCATCCGCAACTGCAGTTACTGGTGAGACAACATCACAAGAAGTCGCCAAACAGGTATCTAATCATCCGACCGCACAGAAAAAATCGCATAAAGATGTATCTTCCGGCAAACACCCGATCTGGAAAATTCAGGGTGATCACAACAGCGTATATATTATGGGGTCGATCCATCTTCTCAGCAAAGACCTCTACCCCCTGGACGAGGTTTACCAAAATGCCTATGCGGATGCCGAAAGACTGGTTTTCGAGATCGACGAACAACTCCTGGATCAAGCCAGTGTGCAAGCCGCGGTGTTAAATTTTGCCCCACTCTCAGGTGCCGAAACTCTGGAACAAGCCATCGGTTCTGAAAAATACGCGGAAGTGAAACGACTCGCGAAAGAAAACAATCTCCCGATGTTAATGTTTGAAAACTTTGACCCCTGGTTTTCCTATGTAAATTTATCCAACATGCTGGTCATGAACGCCGGCTATTCACCGGAAAGCGGAATCGACATGCATTTCATGCAACGCGGCCTGAGCGATGGCAAACCAATCGATGGCCTAGAAACCTTACCCGAGCAATTGAACTTTTTTGAACAAATCCCCATGGACCAACAAGCCGATATGTTGCTCGAGGTCATGCAGAATAGCCATGAAGTACCCGGCATGCTGACTGAACTGGTTAGCGAATGGCAATCTGGCGACATGGATGGTCTGGCCGAATTATTGCTGGAAGACATGCATAAAACCCCTGCCATGTATGACCTGTTGTTAAAGCAACGCAATCACAACTGGGTAGATAAAATTCTCCCGCTGTTACAAGAGCAAGACGATTACCTGATCATTGTGGGGGCGGGTCACCTGGCTGGACCCGATAGCGTGATCAAGCTTTTACAAGACCGCGGCGTTCAGGCGGTACAGTTCTAAAATGCCACGAATCAAATGGCGCCGCGGTTTGTATGCGATCACCGACACCAGCCGGTTTAATACCAATGAGTTATTCCAGGCCTGCAAACAAGCTTTGCACGGAGCTTGTGTCATGTTGCAATACCGCGATAAATCAGGCGACGCTGACAAACGCCGTACCGAGGCCGTGCTCTTGCGTGAAATGTGTCACACCAATAATGCTTTTTTGATCATCGACAATGATGTGCAACTGTGTCTGGACAGTGATGCCGACGGTGTGCATTTAGGCCCTGAAGATATTTCTGTACACAAGGCTCGCAATATTCTCGGACCCGGAAAGATCATCGGAGCTTCCTGTCATCAGAGTTTTGAAAAAGCCAAACAAGCGGTGCGTGACACCGCCAATTATGTGTCATTTGGTGCCTTCTATCCCTCGCGCACCCGAGCCGATGCCGCGGTACTAGATCACGCAATATTGAACCAGATCAGCGAGTTGCCCATCCCGGTGGTGGCGATTGGCGGGATTAATCTGGAGCGGGCAAAAAAACTGGCTTCACAAGGCGTAGACCATGTGGCGGTGATCTCCGATCTATGGAATGCAGAAGATATTCAGGCGCACGCCGAAGCCTACCAAAGTATTTTTTCCGGCGTATCGAACATTTATGATCGCGGTTTGAATTAAGAAACACATACAATACCCACACTAGACTTCGACAATCATCAGAACCAATAAAAAGAATTTACTCATGAACAACAAGCCTTCGCATTTTCAACAAGCCCAACAGGTAATTCCTGGCGGTGTGAATTCACCGGTACGCGCCTTCAAATCGGTCGGTGGCGAACCGGTCTTCATCCACTCTGCCAAAGGACCGTACTTGTATGGCGAAAATGGCACAAAATACACCGACTACGTGGGCTCCTGGGGTCCGATGATCCACGGGCATGCCCATCCCGAGATCATTGCCGCGGTAAAAAATGCAGCAGACCTGGGCACCAGTTATGGCGCGCCCACGGTGCTGGAAACGGCCCTGGCACGTGAAGTGTGCAAATTAATGCCATCGATTGAAAGCGTGCGCATGGTCAGCTCGGGAACCGAAGCCACCATGAGCGCCATCCGACTTGCGCGTGGCTTTACCGGTCGTGACAAGATCATCAAATTTGAAGGTTGTTATCACGGACATTCCGACGCCTTGTTAGTCAAAGCCGGTTCCGGTGCCTTGACCTTCGGGGTGCCGAGTTCGCCCGGCATACCCGCCGAATACGCCAAACTCACCCTCACTTTGCCGTTCAATGACCTCGAGGCGTGCGAGCAGATCTTCAAGCAATGTGGTGAAGAGATCGCCTGCATTATTCTGGAGCCGATTGCCGGCAACATGAATTTCATTCGCCCGGTCGAAGGTTTTTTGCCGGGCTTACGCAAGCTTTGTGATGAATACGGTGCGGTACTCATCTTTGATGAGGTCATGACCGGGTTTCGGGTCGCACTGGGTGGCGCCCAGGAAATCTATAACATACGTCCTGACCTGACGACCCTGGGAAAAATTATTGGCGGCGGTTTACCGGTTGGCGCATTTGGCGGGAAACGCGAGATCATGCAATACATTGCCCCGCTTGGACCGGTGTATCAGGCTGGCACCTTATCAGGCAATCCACTGGCCATGTCAGCGGGGCTTAAAACACTCGAACTTATACAAGCCGAGGGGTTTTATTCAGAGCTTGAACGCAAGACCAAAATTTTAACTTCCGGACTCATGCACGAAGCAAAAGATAAAGGCCTGGCCTTTACGGCCGACAGCTTAGGTGGCATGTTTGGCCTGTATTTCACCGACAAACAACACATCACCAGTTTTGCAGAAGTGACCGCCTGTGACCTGGATGCCTTCAACCGGTTTTTTCATGGCATGTTGAAACGTGGTTATTATTTTGCCCCATCGGCCTATGAAGCCGGCTTTGTTTCCATGGCGCATACTGTTATCGACCTGGAAAATACCGTAAACGCATTTTTCGAATATTTACGTCTGTAGTGCAAGTATTCTTGGTAAAACCTTGAAAAATAAAGCATAATAGCCACAGGAAGAATTTTTTCACTTGAAAAGATAGTGCTTATGATAAGAAAACTTTTCAAAATAGTTATATACGTTTTTATATTTTGCGCTCTGGTCGTCGCTATCGGGGTCAACTTTCCCAACTCTGCATTTCCCAATGTCGGGTTTAAAGACAATATCTATATCCGCAATATCAATGTCGTCGATACCGTTTCTGGCAACATAGTTCCCGGTCAAAATATTCTGATCCGCGATGGCATAATCGAGAACATCTCGACTCGAAACATCCGCCCGGTCGATGAGCTGATCATTATTGTGGATGGCGAAGGCAAATACCTGATTCCCGGGTTATGGGATATGCATTATGCTTCCCAAAAACGTGCGGAATACACGCAACACCCCTTATTACTCGCCAATGGCGTCATGCATGTTCGTGACTTGAGTGGATGCCTGAACCAGAATGATCCTTACTGGGCCTGTGCAGCTGATCGTGATCGCTGGAATCGTCTGGCTAATGAAGATTCCACCTACTCACCCTATTATCATCAACAAACTGCTTTGCCAATTGATGCCGGACTCAATTTACCCGAAGACTACGCCAACAACTTACAGGGCACGGATTCAAATCAGGTTGAAGCCATTATTGATCTGGCGAGCTTTCAAGAGCTGGACTTTTTGACTGCAACAGCAAACTTGTCACAGAATTCTTATCTTACGCTTGCGCGCTTGCTGAATAATTCAAACATGTACCTGGCGGGAGAAAAACCCAATAGTGTGACTTTGTTAAACAGTTTGGCCATGCGCCACAAAAGTTATGATCATTCCAGTTTATTTGCTGAAGAATGTTCCAGTACGGTTGGACGCCTACGCTCGATTAGACCGGCAAGCAGTTTGCAAAGCACTAGCCAACGTCGCCAATTACTCAGCAATCAAAACACCGTGCAATGCAAAGCCTTGATGACGGCCATGGCCAGTTCAGACAGTTGGTGGACACCCAGTCTGGTCAGCCTGAAAAGTCAGGCCAACAGTTTTGATGCAGCATTTAGAAAAAGCGAGAACCGCCGTTTTGCATCTTTGGTTCAACGCTATTTGCACTGGTATCTGGACCTGAAGAATTCCCCGTTCGGGCCGGATGTGGGCAGTGCAAATGTACATAAGGAATTCTATCAACGAGTGCAAACCCACGCGGCAGACGCCAATCAGGCCGGGGTGCGCATGTTGACAGGCTCCAATGCAAGTACCCCGTATGTGTATTCCGGATTCAGTGTGCATGATGAATTGGTGGCCCTGACCGAAGCCGGTTTGTCGCCCTTACAGGCTCTTCGTACAGCCACCCTGAATCCAGCCACTTTCTCCGGGGTCTCCAATCAATTTGGCAGCATCTATACCAGAATGCATGCCGACATGATCGTTCTTAATGCCAACCCCCTGGAAGATATCCGCAATACCCGAAATATCGATTCTGTGATCAATCGTTCCACGTATTATGATCGCGCAGCACTCGACAAAATATTCGCCTTTTCTGAAGCTCAGGCAAAAAACTGGCACATGAATATCAAGATCTTCTGGGATTCAATCTCCAGCCCCTTGATGCGCCACGAGTTAAAGACTCATTACCAACAAGCCAAAGAACGCGAATAAGACCTGTGACCCAAGCCACCATCGCCTTCGCCGTCGCCGAAGCATATCCTTTATGCGAGGATGACCAACTTGCCGTTGATGCTCTGAATGAGATTGGCTTCGTGGTTGACGCACAAATCTGGAATGACCCGGACGTGAACTGGGACGACTACCCAGTGGTTGTAGTGCGCTCACCCTGGGATTATTTCTACAAATCGGAACAATACCGCGTATGGGTAGAGTCTTTTCAAAAAAATAATAATACGCATTTACTCAATTCACCAGAGGCCATTCTGGCCAACATCGACAAAGCCTATTTACTCGAATTTGAGCAACAAGGCATTCCCATTGTGCCAAGCGTTTTGCTGGAACAAGGCAGCCAGGAAAATTTACCCGGGATTCTGCTTAAACAAAACTGGAACAAAGTCGTGATCAAACCAAGCATATCCGGAGGCGCCTGGAAAACCTGGTGTTGTGATCGCGATCTCGCTCCCGCCAAGCAACAAAAGTTTACCCAGCAACTGCAGGAACACGCTGTTTTGATCCAGCCATTCCTGCCCGAGATCGTTGACCACGGCGAATTGTCTGTGATCTTTTTTAACGGGAAATATTCGCACTCGGTATTGAAAAAAGCCAAGGCGCGTGATTTCAGGGTGCAAGACGTGCACGGCGGAAGCAGTGAAGCAATTGAGCCGTCACCCGACACCATTAAACAATGCGAGCGTGTGCTCGCCACCCAGAAATCCGAATTACTCTACGCGCGTGTGGACGGCATCATTCGCAATGATACTTTTTTACTGATGGAGCTTGAGATCAACGAGCCGAGTCTGTTTTTTGCCTATTCCAGCACTGCGCCCAAGGCGTTTGCGTCAGCCGTAAAAGCACAACTAGAGGCAATCAGTTAAATCGTTCACGCGATAAGGCAGCCAGCTTGGCCTCATAGATAGACCGGGTTTTCAATTCAAAAGAATTTTCTTTGGCTTGTTCCAGTGCCTCACGCGCCGCGGTAAAGCGCTTACGGTGATATTCTATTTTGGCAATTCCCAAGTACCCTTGATGCAAGTATGGCGCAAGGTCTACGGACTTCAGATACAACTTGTAAGCTGTAGTGTAGTCACCGGCATCAAATGACTCATTAGCACTGAGCAACCAGCGAAACGGGTTCAGGTCATCCAGGCCTTCAAGCTCGGTTGCAATTTTTTGTGCCTCACTATGACGTTCTTGTATTTCCAGCAAGACCTGATAATTCTTTAACAAAGGAATTTTGTTTTGGGCATGTTTGATGCCGTATTTATACAGTTCTTCTGCAACCTGCTCTTCGCCAACGCGCCGATGCAGTACTGCCAGGGTATTGATTGCATGCGCGTTGTCGGGTTCAACATCCAGAGAAGCTTTGAGTAGCCAGAAAGCACGGTTGTAATCATCCTTGCCCAAAGCCTCTGCGGCCAAATTACGATAATACATACTCAGCACTTGCTCGGAGCTGGCGTTGCCATCTGTGTAGGTATAGCGACTGGGGTAATAATCAACAATGGCCTTGCTGCGCCACAAGCTGACGCCTTGTCCGACCGGGGCGAGTGGCTCATACAATACGCTGCGAATGTGCTGAGCATTAAAGATCACACTGCCAAACTCCTGGTAAACCGGCACGCGATTCACTAATTGATATTCAATATCCACATCGGCGATACGCGCCAGCGCTGTGGTGAGCATTGCCAAAGACATACAGTTTCCCGATTGGGACTGTAATGTAGTAGAGGCATTATTGGTCTTGCTGGCGTAGGTAAAATCTAATCCGATATCTTGTAAATACTCATAAACTTTAACGTGACCCGGTTTATCTCTATGGCGGGAAGCAGAAAAGTAATCAAGAAATTTTTGTTGTTGCTTTGTACTTAAAGTATAAATCTGTTCTTCGTTCTCGATTTGTATGGGCTCACCAAAACGCTCACTTTTCAATTCAGGCAAACTGGGTTTAACGTTTTCGATGATACTTTCATCTTGCAGCGGAATTGCCACCGGGGCACTGGCACAGGCTGTAAAAATACTTAAACCTAGTAGACCGATTAGAAATACCGATCCTTTGAAGTGTAGCAAGGAAGCAGGTTTGTTCAATTTGTCGCGCATGTAATATAGACAGTTCACAGTACCAATATATTACATTAGTGAAGAGTATACAAATGTGAAATAAGCAATTTAATTTCTATATTTTTCAACGACTTATATAATCAATCAGCCTCTGGTGCATGCCGGAAAAACTGCCATTACTCAAAATGACCACATGCGTGTGCTGTTGAGCATCTACCGCCTCAACCACGGCCTTATCCACCGCCTGTGCTACCAATTGCAGCCCCGATTCAATCTCGGTAAATTCCTCTGTTTTTGACGCCAACGGGGTAAACACTTCTGACACCGACCAATTCAGATCGGAATGTGCATACACCAGCACTTGATCAGCAAGAGTGAATGCATTGGCCAAAACCATATTGTGCTCACCGCGTTTCATGGTGTTGGAATGCGGATCAAAAACCGCAACAATTTTGTCATCCGGATAATGTGCACGTATGCCGCTTAGTGTGGTTTCAATCGCGGTGGGATGATGAGCAAAATCATCGTACAAGGTAACAGTCTGGGTTTTCAGCAGAACCTCGAGACGACGCTTCACACCGTGATACGACTTGAGTGCATTGCAGGCATGTTCCACATTCAGGCCAACGTGATGAGCAGCGGCAATCGCGGCCAAAGCGTTCTCAACATTGTGTTGACCCAGTTGTTGCCAGTGCACCTCACCGTGTTTTTTGCCATCAAGATACACCGCGAAATCTTTGGCCGATTCCTGTTGTACGGACCAACCGGTCTGCGAAATATTGTCATCGACTTGGAATCCACGCGTCTCGCTCCAGCAACCCATGGCGAGCACTTTGTCAATGTTGAGTTCGAGTG
Source organism: Gammaproteobacteria bacterium (assembly GCA_013001575.1). Classification (NCBI taxonomy): domain Bacteria; kingdom Pseudomonadati; phylum Pseudomonadota; class Gammaproteobacteria; species Gammaproteobacteria bacterium. The sequence continues at coordinate 142 of JABDMI010000017.1, read as the reverse complement.
CATTGTGCACGATCATGCCAGTTGACGGCACGGTGCGAACCACATGATGAAACTGTTTTTGAATGGCGGACAGATCCTCGAAAATATCGGCGTGATCGAATTCCAGATTGTTGATCACCAAAGTGTCGGGATGGTAATGCAC
>JABDMI010000016.1 GCA_013001575.1 Gammaproteobacteria bacterium | reverse complement strand
CTTTTCAGAGGTTTGTGCAAAATGGCTGATACCGCGGGCTGGTTCAGCTTTTCAAAACCGACATCATTGCTACTGGTCAGTAAGACCACGGGCAATGTTTGCCCTTGTTGCCTGATGTACTTTGACAGGTCAACTCCGGTCATATCCGGCAGATCGCTTTCAACCAACACACAACCGTGACCATTTGGTTTGGCGTTGTTCAAGAACGAGCGGCCACTGGCGTAGGTTTTAATTGAAACATCAAAACTTTCCAATAATGAGCGGATGCTGTCTCGCACCGCACTGTCCGGTTCAACCAGGAAAACGACTTTGTTTGAACTGCTCATAAAACCTATTCTGTCTTACTGTCTAATAATTATTTTATTTTTGAACAACTGCAGTCTAGGGAAAAAATCAAAATTTTGATATTGTGAAAATTACGTATAGGGAAAATACGTAGATACCAGGTCTAAATTAAAGAATTTTGCAAGTTTGTTAGCTGGCTTGTGCTTCCAGTTTGATCTTGACCAATTCAGCCAGGGAACGCGCGCCCAGCTTACGCATGGCTTGTGAACGGTGCACTTCCACCGTTCGTTCACTGATACCCAGGTCCTGGGCAACCACTTTATTGGCCTTGCCTTCCGCAACCAGATCAAAAACCTCACGTTCGCGTTTGGTCAATGAACTTAATGCCTCTTGCTGCTTGACGCGGCGCATTTGGTGCTCGTGCTGATTTTCCTCAATGCTCAAGGCTTCCTGGATCCGGTCTAACAGATCCTGTTCGCGTATTGGCTTACGCATAAAATCAATTGCACCATTGCGGATAGCCTCCACCGCCATCGGGATATCACCATGCCCGGTTATAAATATGATCGGCAGTGTAGAGTGCTTGAGATTTAGTTGTTTTTGTAATTCGAGGCCATTCATTCCTGGCATACGAATATCCACAACGGCACAGCCTCGCAAGCTTGAATCATAGGTTTCAAGGAATTCCAAACCGTTGTTGTAGGTTTGATGCGGAATATCCACTGATTCCAGCAACATACCCAGCGCATCACGTACTGCATCATCATCGTCTACAACGTATACAAATTGTTCTTCGCTCATTCTTCCGGATCTTTCTCAGTTGCCACATAAAGAGGTAAAGTAAAATAAAATGTTGCTCCACCCTGAATATTATTAGTATACCCAAGCTTGCCACCATGCGCATTGATTATAGAGCGACACAATGACAAACCAATACCCAAACTGTTTTGTTTACTCGACGAAAAAGGTTTGAATAAAATACTTTCAATCTCTGAGCTGACTCCTGTCCCGCTATCAATAATTGAGATCCTGGCCGAGTCTTTCTCTATTTCGACGCTCATAGTAATGCGAGACCCGTGCTTACGATTGACCGCTTCCATAGACTGCATGCCATTACGTAATAAATTCAGTGCAACTTGTTGTATTTGAACTTTGTCTGAATGCACCAGGACTTGTCGGGAAATAGGAGTAAACTCAATGTCAATGTCTCGCAACTGTGCCTCGACTTCAGCAAGATTGGCAATTCCCCTGAGCAGATCATTGCAATCAATGACTTCGCGTTGACTATCTTCCTGTCTGACCATTTGCTGCATACGCTCGATCACTTCGCCGGCTCGATGGGCTTGGGTACTGAGTTTTTCCAGTGAGCGCGCCAACAGATCAAGTTTTGGCGCAGGTGCATTCAGGGTCCGCAAAGCGGTCTGGGCATACATGGAAATTGCCGTAAGTGGCTGGTTTATCTCATGCGCAATGCCTGTGGCCATCTCATTCAGCATGTTAATGCGATCAAGATGGGCTAACTGGTTACGCGCCTCGGCGGCTTCGAGTTCAATCTGTCGCTCATGGCTTAGATCACGGATCAACCCAACAAACTTTCTCTCGGTTTGATGAAACACCTCACTCACCGCCAGATAGATTGGAAACTGATGTCCGGATTTATGCAAGCCGATCACTTCTCGCCCCTTGCCGATAATTTTCGCCTTGCCGGTAGTCACATAATTTTTTACGTATTTGTCGTGCTGGTCGTGGAAAGGCTGTGGCATCAGGAGCTTGACGTTCTTACCAATGACCTCACTTTTTTGATAACCAAACATACTTTCAGCTGAATGGTTAAAGGATTCAACAATGGCTTGTCGATTAATGGTGATAATCGCCTCAACCGAAGTATCAAGAACCGCATCGGCAAAGCCCTTGCTTTCCTGCAATTGTTGCTGAACACGTATACGCTCGCTTATATCCAGGGTGTAGCCTTCAAACTCCATGAGCGGATCCTCATCGGAGTAATTTGAGAAATCAAAATAGCGATGGTCCCAGACATATTTGGACTGGCCACGAATTGGCCTGGTTCTGAACTCAAGTGATAACGGCGTGCCCTGCTTAAGGGCCTGAATGGTGTGTTGAATGACCCGGTTTTTTTGATCCGGGTGCACCAGATCAAGCCAGTTCACCCGACCACTCAAGAAATCCTCGTTACTGACTCCGTACAGCTCATCACTACCGGCACTTTCAAACGCCAGTAATTCCCCCTTTCGTTCTACCCCTTTGTAGATCATTCCGGGGAAATATTTTAAACTTTCAAAGTTCGGCATAATGACTGGATGCTAGCACAATACCGGGGCCAGGCGTGTCTTTTTGGCCAGAATAGTCGCCAGAAACACGCTACTCCAGATCAGGGTCAAATGAAGTAATTCTTTCAAGGTAATTCTCTATTTGTAGTTGCTAAAGTATAGATTAATTACTAATTTTCTACATAAATTGATTCAGATCAAATACAAGATCATTAACATGCTTATGATTAGCACCATGAACATCCATAACATCAATAAAAACCCGATTGGAGAATCCGCATGAGTTACTATCGACACATATTAATTGCCACTGACCTCTCGGTTGATACCGAAGCACTTCTGGATCGAGCCAACCGCTTGATGTCGAAAACCACTAAACTTTCTATGTTGCACGCTGTGCGCCCAATGGAAACCACTTATTTCGGCACCATGCCTTACGTTCCCGTGATCATCGATGGTGAAGAGATTGAAAATCGTGTGGTCGAAGCCAAAAAGGAACATTTTGAAAAAATTATTCAAGAACATGAACTGGCAAATACAGAATGGCGCCTGGAGATCGGCAAGCCGTCTACCATGATCAAGGAATACGCTGAAGAAAACATGGTGGACCTGATCATCATTGGTTCGCATGGCGAAAAAGGTGTGCGTGCCCTGCTCGGGTCTACTGCCAGCGCGGTGTTGCATGATGCACCTTGTGATGTAATGGCCGTCAGAGTGTATAGTTGATACTTAATTGATATTGACTCACAGGGATTAGCCATGAGTAAACAAGAAACGGATAAGTATCAGAATATTCTGATCGCCACTGACCTGGGGATAAACACCGTTGCCCTGATCGAACGCGCCAAAAGACTGGCAAGCGCTTCAACAAGCATTCGACTGCTGCACGTGGTTCGCCCGTTTGAAACCACATTTTTTGGAACCATGCCGTATATCCCGGTTATGCCATTAGGCGATAAAGACGCTTTTGAAGAACGCGTTTTTACGGCCAAACAGGAATTATTCGCAGAGATTGCCAAAGACCATTCTCTCGATGAAAGTTTATGCATTATTGAAACCGGAGATCCCAAGGAACGTATTCCCGAATTTGCGCAGGCCAATGCCTGTGACCTGATCATCACCGCCAGTCAGCATAAAAAAGAAAAACGCCCCTATTTTGGTTCAACTGCGAAAGCGATTGTGCAAAATACGCCGTGTGATGTATTAGTCGTGAAAATTGATCACTAAATTCATTTTGCTCTGGGTGTTGAATTCCGTAATATTTGAATTAAGATTGGCAAATGATTAAAAACCGTTTACTGGTCTACAACATGCGTTATGCGGCAGGGAACGGGCGGCGCATGAATATTCCCATGCCAGGATCGGGATATTTACGCACCAATCCGGCGCACCTGGAGAAGATCAGCCAGTTCGTGCAACAACAAAAACCGGATCTGGTCGGATTACTCGAAGTCGATACCGGCTCGAAACGTACCGGCAACATCAACCAGGCTGAAAAAATTGCTAAGGACCTGGGACATTACTCCTTGTACCAATGCAAATATCATGAAGGGTCATTCACATCGCGCCTGCCCATCCTCAATGCCCAGGCCAATGCATTTATCGCCTCAAACGAATTACATCACCCTAATTTTCATTATTTCAATCGCGGTGTGAAACGTCTGATCATCGAACTGGAGACCGATGAAGTGTGTGTTTTTCTGGTACATCTGTCGCTATGGTATCGCCACCGCCAAGAACAATTATGGGAACTGCATCAACTGATGAAAAAAATTGACAAACCGGTGATCATTGCGGGTGATTTCAATACCTATTGGGGCAGTAGCGAATTAAACCTGTTTAAGCAAGCCACCGGTTTGTTGTCTGCCAATAAGGATTCTTTACCAACATTTCCCAGCGACAAGCCCCGCCTGGAACTGGATTTTGTCTTGTATGAAAAACCGATCCAGATCGATAATTTCACTGTCTGCGATGTGCAATATTCCGACCACCGCCCACTGGTCGTGGATTTCTCACTAAACGGTGTGTAGGGAGTTTGCCCAGACAGTTTTCCGGATCAGGCCGGATTCAATTCAGCGAAGGCTTTACGGGTAAAATTCTCTACCGCGTTTTCACCCACCAGCACATTGTCCTCAATACGAATACCACCAAAAGGCAGGAATTCCTCGACTTTGTCCCAGTTAACCAGGCCCGAGTGCTTACTGTCCTTGAGCTCCCCGAGCAGTTGAGGAATGAAATACAAACCCGGCTCGATCGTGAAATAATTCCCCGCTTCAATTGTGCGCGTATTGCGTAAAAAATCATGTGGTGGCGGTGGCAATTTGCTGCCGCCGGTGGCTGTTTCCTGATGCCCGCCGGCGTCGTGCACATGCAGACCCAGGTGATGTCCCAGACCATGCGGAAAAAACGTTGAGGTGATGTGCTTCTCCAAAGCCTCATCAAGTGCACAATCCAGCACATTGAATTCAAGCAATATTTCGGCAACCTTTCGATGGGTTAGTTTATGCAATTCAATGTATGAATCGCCAGGTTCGATCGCGTCGACAATCTCCAGTTGCTTTTGGTCAAGCGCTACGATCATTTCAGCAAAATCGTTGTGCTGAAACGCGTAAGTACGCGTGATGTCTGATGCATAACCATGAAAACTGCCGCCGGCATCAATTAAAAAACTTCTCAGCTCCGATTTGTCATACACCACATTATCCATTTCAGTGAAATGCAAAACCGCCGCGTGTTCATTCAATGCCACGATATTGCCATACGGCAGATTGGATTCTTTACAGCCCATTGCGTGTAAATAAGCATTATGGATCTGTAACTCGCTTAGCCCCGCATAAAAGGCCTGCTTGGCCGCGAGATGGGCTTTTGCCCCAAGCAAGGAAGCCTGATACAAACAATGTTGTTCGTATTCCGATTTGTAGGCGCGTAGCCAATGCAATTCGCTGAGCAAGGGTTCAGGCAAGAGGCTGGCAGTTTTTGGCAGGTCGAATGCCTGTGGCGCTTCGCCCAGCCACGCGATCTGACCCGAAGTATGCGGTAACAATCCTTGCGCAGCTCCGGCTTTGGATATCACCTGAACATCAAAAGCCGAAAATAAATTCTCATCCGGCATTTCAGGCACGGCATGCCAGTAATCTCTGGGCACGAAGTAGATCAGTGTGGGCTTGCCTTTTTGCGGGATAACCATAAAACAATTTGGATGCTTACACAATGGCACCAACCATTTGAAATACGCATTGGCTTTAAACGGATAGCTCATATCATCCTGAAAAACATACTGCAATTCACCCGACGGGATCACGGCAGCATCAAAATCGTATTTTTTCAGTAAGTCCTGATGTTGGCTGATCAGATCAGTGGCATGGGCTTGATAAAGGTTTTGAACATCCGGCGTCATTGGGCAGCGTCCTGTTGGATTTTGTTTTTTGAAATTGTACTCTATCTGTCATAAAAAAAACCGCTCACTAAACCAGTTAATGAACGGTTATGAAAATCTTGGTAAATATTAGTCTCTAAGGCATCGCATCCAGTTCGTCGTCCACCACAGGTATCAAGTCTTCCTGGGTAATGCCCAGGCCAAGTGCAGTAGCACTCGCAATGTAAATAGACGAGTAGGTGCCCACCACGATACCGATGATCAAGGCCAGTGCGAATGATTTAATGGCTTCTCCACCCAATACATAAAGCGATGTCACAACCAGCAAGGTGGTTAAACTGGTGACAAAAGTTCGAGCCAACATCTCGTTGATCGACAAATTCATGGTCTCTTCGGAATCGGCATTGCGATGTCCCAAAAGGTTTTCGCGAATTCGGTCAAATACAACAATGGTATCGTTGAGTGAGTAACCGATCACCGCCAAAATGGCCGCAAGCACGTTCATGTCAAAGGCGATCTGGAAATACGAAAACACACCCAATACCAGAATCACGTCATGGATAAGTGCAGCACTGGCGCCGAGCGAGAAATGCCATTTGAAGCGAAACCAGATATATACAAAGATCAGGGTCAAGGCTGTCATGGCCGCAATACCGCCATTTTCTTTAAGCTCCTGGCCTACCGATGGTCCCACAAATGACACGCCACGCAACACTGCTGTGTCGTTCTCTGCCGTTAATACTTGTGTAAGCTTTTCACGCAATTCCGCATCGTTACGCCCTTCTTGTGGCAATAAACGGATCAACACGTCACGCGTGGTGCCGTAATGCTGAACCACCGCATCGCCATAATTGGCGTCGCTTAGTGATTTGCGAATGGCTTCGAGTTCCACATTTTCCTCATAAGCAACTTCAACCAGTACCCCGCCGGTGAAATCGATACCCAGATTAAATCCGCGGCTTGCAAACGCGAAAATGGACGCTGCTATCAAGAGCATCGAGATCACAATTGCGATCTTGCGCTTGCCCATAAAGTCGATGGTTGGAACTTTGCTAAAAATTCGCATAATGTTTTCCGTATATTATTCTTATGGTGTAAATGTAAATTCAGTTGTGATTAAATTGACAGGTTATCAATCCTTGGCTTGGTGCCATACAGGAAGTTAACCAATGCACGGGTACCAACAATCGCGGTAAACATTGAAGTCATGATCCCGAGCATCAAAGTTACGGCAAAACCCTTGACCGGTCCGGTGCCTAGCGCAAACAAAACGATAGCGGCAATGAATGTTGTGACGTTTGCATCCGCAATCGAACTGAAGGCTTTTGCGTATCCTGCATGAATACTTGCTTGCGGTGTACTGCCCACATCGATCTCTTCTCGAATGCGTTCAAATATCAGTACATTGGCGTCCACCGCCATACCCACGGTCAAAACAATACCGGCGATACCTGGCAAGGTGAGCGATGTTGGCAAGATGGACAACAAGGCCATGATCAAAACCAGGTTCACGATCAGTGCAATGTTGGCGTACAGGCCAAATTTTTTGTAATACAACAACATGAATAGGAATATTGCGATAAAGCCGTAAATAATCGCCCGCATGCCGCTGTCGATATTGTCTTGTCCAAGACTTGGTCCGATTGTACGCTCTTCCACTTTATACAGCGGTGCGGCCAAGGCACCAGCGCGTAACAGCAGTGCTGTGTCGGTTGCCCGTTGTATGCTGTCGATGCCCGTTATCTGGAAGCGGCTACTGAACACCCCATTGATGGTGGCGACATTAATGACTTCCTGGGTCTCGGTAACGATCGGCTTATCAAGTTTATTCTTGTTCTCGTCGTAAAACTGTTTGTCTTGACTTATAAACACCACGGCCATGGGCTTGCCGATATTCGCCTTGGTGGTTTGCAACATGTTTTCAGCACCTGTGCCGGAAAGATCAACAAACACGGCCGGGGTACCAGACTCGGTATCCACGCCGGAACTCGCCCCACTCAAATGCTCACCACTGGCAATCACCTGGCGTTTGAGCAAGATCGGTTGACCTTCGGTGGTATTAAACAATTTAGTGCCCAATGGTGCGCGGCCTGTTTCTGCAGCCTTGTATGCGTCATTGTCCTGATCGACCAAACGGAATTCCAAGGTCGCGGTAGAGCCCAGGATCTCGTCGGCACGTGCCGGGTCTTGCACGCCGGGTAACTGCACAACAATGCGATTTAAACCCTGACGTTGAACTTGCGGTTCTGAAACCCCCAGTTCTTCGACGCGGGTACGTAAAGTAGTGATGTTTTGTGTGATGGCAAAATCCTGACGCGCTTTTAATTGCGCCTCATCCAGGGTCACGGTAAAACTCGGTTTAGCCGGATTGGTGCCATTGGTGAAGGTGCGTGTGGTGTCGTCGCGACTGAGAACCTTTCTGGCCTCATCGCGTGTGGCAATATCTTTGAATTCGTAATACACCGAATTGTCAGAAGCCTTGATGGTTTGTGAGCGTAAATTGGCTTTACGCAAACGTGTGCGTGACGACGCTTCGTATTTTTCAAACTCGGTTTTTATAAAACTTTCCAGATCCACTTCATAGAGGAAATGCACACCACCGCGCAAGTCCAGACCCAATCCGATCTGGCCCATGCCAATTGCGTTCATCCATTTAGGCGTGCGCGGTGCAAAAGTTAAAGCGGCTCCGTATTTATCCTTGTCTTGTCCCGTACTGAATTCCGCACGAATGTCATCAATCGCTTTGAGCTGGTCTTCAACTTCTCTCAGGCGGATCAAGAGTTCGCCATTTTCAGCAACGATCTCTCTGGCCTCGATGTTCTTGGATGCCAGAACCGCATTGATGCGCTCTACTACCGGGTCATCGAGTTGTATTTCGCTGGTTTTGGATTTGAACTGGATTGCCGGATCCTCACCAAACAGATTGGGTAAGGCAAAAAAGATTCCCAAGGCGACTACGATGATGACTAGCCAATTCTTCCAACTGGGGTAGATATTCATACTGATCTCTTAAATTATTGTTGTAATGATTAAGGGGCGCATTCAGGGCGCAAATTATCAGGCGCTTTTCATCGTGCCTTTGGGCAATACTCTGGCTATATGATGACGTTGTACCTTGATTTCAACGCCATCGGCGATTTTAACGGTCAAAAACTGTTCGCCGACCTTGCTGATCTTGCCCAGCAATCCGCCATTGGTAATAACTTCATCACCAGCTCCCAGGGCCTCAACCATTTTTTTATGTTGCTTGTGTTGTTTTTGCTGAGGTCGTAAAAGTAAAAAATAAAAAACAATAAAGATCACAAAGATCATGATCAAACTCATCGACGATGAACCCGTTTGACCGGGTTGTGCCGCATACACAGCAGTATCAAAAAAATTCATTTCAAACCTCAAAATTAGCCGTGTCATTTAAAGCAATGACCGCTGGCGTGTACAAAAGACCGCGTATTATGCCATAAATGCCCGTTATTCTCAGGCTCTTATGCGGGTTTAAGATTCGCGCAGGGCGTAGAAATTCTTTTTAAAATCAGCAAATTGGCCACTTTCTATGGCATTACGCATGTCGCGCATCAAAGTCTGGTAATAATGCAGATTGTGGATGGTATTGAGTCTGGGCCCTAACATTTCCCGACATTTGTCCAAATGACGCAAGTAGGCACGCGAATAGTTTTGGCAGGTATAACAGCTACATTCGGGGTCGATGGGCAGATTATCGCGCTCATAGCGGGCATTACGGATTTTCAGCACGCCATGACGGGTAAACAAGTACCCGTTGCGGGCATTGCGCGTTGGCATCACGCAGTCAAACATATCAATACCTCGACTCACCGCTTCCACCAGATCTTCAGGTGTACCCACACCCATTAAATAACGTGGCTTGTCGGCTGGCATCTCATTGGCGATGGCGTCCAGGATCATGTGACACTCTTCTTCAGTCTCCCCGACGGATAATCCACCCAGCGCATAACCATCGAAGCCGATCTCACCCAAGCCGTGCAAGGATTCACGGCGTAACTCAGGGTACATGCCGCCTTGCACGATCCCGAATAAGGCGGCATCAGAATTGGTTTGATATTGATCATAAGAATCGCGACTGCGGCGTGCCCAGCGTAAAGATAACTGCATGGAATCTCGTGCCTGCTTTTCGGTGGCCGGGTACGGAGTGCACTCATCAAAGATCATCACAATATCGGAACCGAGATCAAGCTGAACCTGCATGGAGCGTTCCGGACTCAGCATGATTTTGTCGCCATTTACAGGAGAACGGAAACTCGCGCCCTCCTCAGTGATCTTGCGCATCTCGGCCAGGCTCCAAACTTGAAAGCCGCCCGAATCGGTCAGTATGGGTTTTTCCCAATGCATGAAATTGTGCAAACTGCCATGCGCCTTAACCACATCGCTGCCCGGGCGCAGCATGAGATGAAAGGTATTACCCAATAGAACCTGGGCGCCACTGGCTGCGACCTCTTCCGGGCTCAGGCCTTTAACCGAACCATAGGTACCAACCGGCATAAAGGCCGGGGTATCAATGACACCACGCTTGAACTGCAGCTGCCCACGACGGGCAAGCTCGTCATTTGTGATTAAATTGAATTTCATGCGGTCTCAGACGCCCGGTTTAGTAGCAACATGGCGTCACCGTAACTGAAAAACCGGTACTTTGCAGCAATCGCATGCGCGTAAGCGTGTTTAATGTTGGCGTGACCCGCAAAGGCCGAAACCAGCATCAGCAAGGTTGACTCCGGCAAATGAAAATTGGTCAGCATTGCGTCCACAACCTGGAATTCAAACCCGGGAGTGATGAATAGATCGCTGTCGCCCTGAAAGCTTTGTAGATCACCGCCACGCGCCGCGGTTTCCAGAGACCGCACAACCGTAGTTCCCACGGCAATGATGCGACCACCCTGTTGTCGGGTTTGCATGATCTCGTCTACCACGCTTTGTGGCACATCCAGCCATTCGCTGTGCATCACATGCTGTGACAGGTCATCGACCCGAACCGGCTGAAAAGTACCTGCGCCAACGTGCAAGGTTAATTCGGAAATGTCCACACCCTGACTGCGGATGTCCTGCAACATGCTCTCATCAAAATGCAAACTGGCGGTGGGTGCGGCAACTGCGCCCGGATTTTTGGCGAACACGGTTTGATAACGTGACTGATCCAGCTCATTGTCTTCGCGCTCAATATACGGTGGCAAAGGCATATGTCCGTAAGCGTGTAAATATTCGAGAATGTCCCGATAAAAGCGAACTTTGTACAATGCACCGGTTTTATCCAATACGCTTACTGCACAATTTTGCTCAAAGATCAGTTGTGAACCAGGTTTTGGGGACTTACTCGCGCGTAAGTGCACCAACGCCTCGCTGTTACTCAAGCAACGTTCCAGCAACAGCTCGACCTTACCCCCGGTGTCTTTAAGCCCATGAATGCGCGCTGGAATTACCCGGGTATTATTAAATACCAAACGGTCACCAGGCTTTAGATATTCAAGCAAATCTGTGAAGTGTTTGTCCTGGATGACGCTTTGTTGGTCACTTTTGTCCAGCACCAATAAACGACTGGCGCGTCGTTCGGGCAAAGGTACTTGCGCAATCAGCTCAGGGGGTAATTGATAATGAAAATCATGCCGCGTCCACATGGGGCGGCATGATATCACTGTCGGAGAATGCTTACTTTATTTTACGTCTGATCAGGTGCTATCTTGTCCTTTGATGATCTTGATACGTTTGTGTTGTTGACCATCCTTGCGGTTATTCACCAAGCCGTCGGGATGCCTATCGAAATCCCAGACATGTGAACTGGATTTTTCATTTTCCGGGATCGTCAATGACAGTTTACGTTTGCGTTTCTTGCGCAATATCTCCAGATTCACCGCTTCACCGGCTTCGTAAGAACGGAATATACGCATCGCATGACTGACCGAGGTCGGGGTACGCCCGTCAATACTGCGGATCACATCGCCATCACGTAATTCAATGTCTATATTACTCGGCGCTTTGACGACCAATAAGCCCACATCACTTCCGAAGTATTCACCCAGATCTTCACTCAGCTCGACCAATTCCGCATCGCCAAGCGGTGATGAATGCATGAAAATAAATTTCGCCTCACCGAACACGTCGCCCATATCCTTGAATATTTCCAGATCTTTCATGCCTTCAAGACCATCAAAAGATTTAATGTCAATATCGAAATCACCCGGCATACCCGGTCCACCGAATTTGAAATCATTGTCACCAAAACGCATGCGCATTCCCTTATGTGGCATTTCGTCGGTCACTATTTTGGCGCTTTGCGTCACGCCATCACGTTGATAAAGGATTTCCACAGTGTCCCCTGGGTTTACCTCGCTCATGATCTCGGTCAATTGTTTAACCGCACTATTATCCGGTGCTGCCAGTAATGTCTGACCATTCAAGGCTGTGATCACATCACCAGCCTTTAAGCCCGCCTGGGCCGCAGGGCCTTCCGGACTGACTCCCATGACGTGTACGCCATCGGACTTTTGGTCTTCGGGTTTTTGGCCACGGGTTTCGGTTTCACTCACACCGTTTTCGGTCTTGCGTGTCACCACTTTTCCGATATTGATCCCCAGTCGGGCTTTAGGCGGCTTGTCAGCATGCTTTGAAAAACTGAAAGTACGCATTACCTGCGCTGCGGCATCGCCGCCAAGTTCGCTGGACAATTCAGCGTACTCACGGGCAGCCTCCTCGAGCTTTTTCTGTGCTTCAGCCAATTTATCACTGTTTGCGTCTGCCAAAAGCGTTGGGCTATAGCTCAAACCAAAAATGACAAAAAGTGTAATAAGTTTTTTAAGCGTTAACATGGTATTTCCTCAATGTTTCAGTAGCTCTGGGAATACGATACGCGCTGCAGTTGTGCATTACGTACCCGATATAAATTATTCATGGATTGAACCCGCTGTTGCCACAGGGCATTGCGTTGTTCGGCGGTTAATGGATATTGATGCTCCAGGCTTAAACGATCGTCAAGTATGGATATCTGGTCTTGTAATTCTGTAATGGTGTTCACGGTATTGGCCCGTACTACACGCGGTTGCGGCATAGCGTGCAATCGATTTTCCAACAAGCGTGAATAGGCGATCAGTTCTTCAAGCTCTGGCGCATTATTCGACTCAACAGCTTGCAATGAATTCGGCTCAGCGTTTTGAATTGGAATGTTAGTGGTATTGGCTTGCAATAGCTCCTGGCTGGCGTCCTTATCCAGGTTCAGAAAGGACAATACACCGGCCGCTACCACAAAGATACAAGCGGCCATCGCCCAAACCGGATGATGTTTTTTACGTGCATCATTATTGGCAAGCTCGCCACGTATGGCTTGCCAGCCTTGATCGAGTTGATCTTTGCCTAGTGCAGTATCTTCGAGCGTTTGCAGATCGTGTTGCAACTCGAGTAACTCTTGCACTTGATGTAAACACTCGTCACAGTTTTGAATATGCTGCTTTTGAGTGTGATCCTGTGGCAGACCATCACGATACATCAGGAGTTGTTCAGTTGTGGCGTGCATAGGCCAACCTCACTAATTTGGTCGTTTTTGGTTTGTATTGTCTTGTTCACAATTTTCCGGTCTCTGATTTGTTTCGTTTCAGCTTCACCCAAGGTTTTTTTTTCGTCTTGTGGCGGTTTATTGCGTTCACGTAACTGTTGCATGGCTCGCGACAATTCGGTTTTGGAAAAACTCTCCGACTTTCCCATGAGTTTTGCAATTTCTTTATGCGTCATGCCTTCCACTTCATGCAACCACACCAACATACGGCGCTTGGGCGTCAGGCATTGCAAAGTTTTTGCCAGATCCAGGGACGCTTCGGTATTATCCTCAAAGCCGGGTTCGTTGCTGTAATCCAGACTGCTCTCTTTATTGCCGTGTTTGCGAAAATGCATCAAGCAACGATTAACTGCAATACGGCGTAGCCAGGCATAAAAACTGGCATCACCCCGATACGACTTAAGATTCTTTAAAACATCCACAAAACTTTCCTGCATCAGTTCCTGAGCGATGTCTCTGCGTCTGACCATACGATTCATCAGGGTAAAAATACGCGGAGCATAAGCCCGGTAAATACATTCCATGGCGCCTTGATCTCCCGTGCAAGCCAGCTTGATGATGTTCTCATCTGGCAGCTCAATTGCAGTTTTCAATGTCTGTTCAGTCGCGTTCAATGCAGATCCTGTGTGCAGTTTTCAATATCTAGATGTAACCAAGCTCAAAAGGGTCACAATTTAGTGCCCAAATCGAACCGTGAGTTTCAAATTGGAGCATTTTTTCTCCAATCTCAGTGATTATCCAGCATCCACACAGGAAAGGCTTGAAGAGTGCAAAAAATTGCCTATACTGGCAGCCCGGTCATTCCTGGAATGGCTCAAAAGATAGATGCGTAAAAATGCCGGGGTGGCGGAACTGGTAGACGCGCCGGATTCAAAATCCGGTTCTGGAAACAGAGTGAGAGTTCGATTCTCTCCCTCGGCACCATTTTTATTCATGAATATCAATAACTTATCTATTTATTTTTGCACTTGTCCCAATCCAATTCAATTCTTAAAGCGAGCCTGATATGAAATTTTGCTCGTCTTGTGGCCAATCGGTTGAATTCCTAATCCCGTCAGGAGACACCTATCATCGCTATGTTTGTAGCGCATGTGGTGTGGTGCATTATCAAAACCCGAATAATGTGGTCGGCTGTATTCCGGAAGCTTCCGATGGTCGCATCTTGTTGTGCAAACGTGCAATTGAGCCGCGCAAAGGCTATTGGACCATTCCAGCAGGTTTCATGGAGAACAAAGAGACCCTGGCCGAAGGCGCCAAACGCGAGACCCGGGAAGAAGCCGAAGCCGAGGTCAAATTACTGGGATTGCAATCCATAATTGATGTGCCCTTTGCATCGCAAGTTCACATTATGTTTCGCGGCGAGCTGATCGATGACAAATTCGGAAACGGTATAGAATCACTTGAAACCCATCTGGTGGCCGAGGACAATATCCCCTGGGACGAGATTGCTTTTCCAACAGTGGCGTTTGCCCTGAAAACATTTTTTGCCGATCGCGCGCGTGGCGAATACACCGTGCACGATGCTGTGATCCAGAGAAATCGTTGGGACGTTAAACAACCCTTGCCTTTCTGAACTTAACAATTAAGATGAGCTAAATTCTTTCAGGAAAAATCCATGACTTTTGTAGTAACTGAAAATTGCATCAAATGTAAATACACCGACTGCGTGGAAGTGTGTCCGGTGGATTGTTTTCATGAAGGTCCGAATTTTCTGGTGATCGATCCCGATGAATGCATCGATTGCACCTTGTGCGAACCCGAGTGCCCGATCAATGCCATTTATTCTGAAGAAGACTTGCCTGAGAACCAGCAACACTTTTTGCAACTCAATGAAGAACTGTCTCGCGACTGGCCAGTGATCACAGAAATGAAAGATCATCCCGAGGATGCCAAGGAGTGGGAGGACAAACCCGGTAAAATAGAACACTTGGAAAGATAATTCTTTTCAAGTGTTCGTATCCTGAACTTGATTCAGGATCCAGATTCTTTAACTTCTGGAAAGATAATTCTTTTCAAGTGTTCGTATCCTGAACTTGATTCAGGATCCATAGTCTTTAATTATTGGAAAGATAATTCTTTTCAATATTCTTTAAAGATAGGCACGTAAACTTTGCCCATCCTACGGATTTTTAAACAGGATTCGCCTGACAAAAATCAATTATTACTTGTGCCAGTTCTGGCCCCTTTTCTTCCTGCAAAAAATGCCCAGCCCCTTGTATAGTCACATGCTTCTGATTTTTTGCTCCTGGCACTTTTTCTTGCCAGACTTTTTCGCCCCCGCGAGTGATCGGATCTTTATCACTGAAAGCGGTTAAAAATGGCTTGTGCCAATTCTCAAAAACCCTCCAGGCCTCGCGATTGTCCTGCGCGGCAGGATCATCGGGCGTGGTTGGCACCAGTTGCGGCATCGCGCGGGTGGCTTTTTTGTATTTGCCACCGGGAAATGGTGCGTCATAGGCTTTGACAATGTCTGCTGATAATCTCGCTCGCACGCCCTTTTCAACAATTTTTCCAATTGGAAAGTACGGACTGTATTTTGCAAATTTTTGCCATTTATAAAACATCGAAGGCAATTCGGCTTCGCCGGTTGGCAAGCCGCCATTGGCTAAAACGATGCGGGCAAAACGTTGCTGGTTCTCAGCCGCCACCCGCAAACCGATCAATGAACCCCAGTCTTGCCCAAAAAAAGTTATGTTGTGTAAATCAAGGGTTTCAATAAATTGTCGCATCCAGTCCACGTGTCTTGCGTAAGTGTGATCATCGAGTTTTGCAGGCTTATCCGATTTACCAAATCCAATAAGATCAGGGGCTACGCAGCGAAAGCCCGCCGCTGCCAATGGAGGAATCATGTGTCGATACAAATACGACCAACTTGGCTCGCCGTGTAAAAGCAAGACAGGCTCTCCATCCTTCGGACCTTCATCAATAAAATGCATTTGACCGACTTCAATATCGGCGTAGTAGGATTCAAACGGATAATCAGGCAGATCCTGAAAATACTTAAGTGGGGTACGTAATGTTTTCATGCCCTGATTCTAAATCAAATGCTGAGTCGAAATCTAAGTCAATGATTAATTTCAGGCACAAAAAAACCACTGCTGGCAGTGGTTTTTTATGTATGAATCTATCGAAAAGAAAATTTAACTGCCGGCTTTCTCTGCCTCCAATTGCTTAACCAGATCTGCCGCTTTCACATAGCCACCCAAATGTTGGCCGCCTTCCGACAAAATTACCGGCGTACCCATGAAGCCCAATGTCTCGGCGTAATCGACATTGTCTTTTACTTTCGAGCTTTTGCAGTTTTTGATGCTGACGTCCATACCCTGTTTGGCGCGGGTCAGGTTTTTTTGCTGATTCTTTGAACAAAATACCGAGTCGGCTTTTTGCCAGGATTTCGATTGCGGGCCAGAGCGTGGACGTAACAGGTATTTCACTTCAATACCCAATTCGGAATAGTCATTGATCTCGGCATGAAAACGACGACACCAGGTGCAGTCGATATCGGTAAAGACTATTATCGTGTGTTTTTTATCCTTGGCCGGGAAAATAATAAAGTTCTCTTCAGGAATATTATTTATCGCATCCACGCGTTTTTTACCGATCTCGATACGGGAATGATTCTGGCCATTCTCCATATTGATCAATTCACCCACGAACAAATGTTTACCGTCTTCGGTCACATAGGCGTAACGCTCTCCTAGGTCAACCGCGTAAATCCCTTTTACCCAGGATTCATTTATCTGATCAACGCTTACACTGGGCAATTTTTCGGCCAATTCGGCGCGTTTGTCGGCAAAACCGGGGTTGGTGCTCAAAAGGGCAAAACTTAACAGTCCTGCGAGGGCTAGGCTTTTATATAATTTCACTTCGAATTCTCTTGGGTTAAATTTTGCTTACAAATCAATATGAAAAGTAACGGTCTTAAGACTAAAGACCATAGTAATGGTTCACTTATTTCAGGCCGAATAATACCAGATTCATCGGGAAACGTCCGACGCTGAAGCCCGGGTGATAACCGGGATTAGCCGCGCGGATGATGCTGGCTGTGTAACTTGCTGAGTCTTTCTTTGGCGATGTGGGTGTAGATCTGGGTGGTCGACAGATCACTATGGCCGAGTAACATTTGCACCACACGCAGATCAGCACCATGATTTAACATATGCGTAGCAAAGGCGTGTCGCAAAGTGTGCGGGGAAAGTTCGCTGCTTATGCATGCTTTTTTGGCATAACGCTTGATCAAATGCCAAAACGATTGACGCGACATGCTGTCACTGCGTTTGGTCGGGAAAACATAATCGGTTTCGCGCCTGCCTTTGATCTCATCTCTGGCAGTAGCAATATAGTTTTCCAGACAATCCTGAGCGACGTCACCCATGGGCACCAGACGTTCTTTATTGCCCTTACCGACAATACGCACAATGCCCTGATTCAAATTGAGCTGGGATAATCGTAACTTGATCAATTCAGTGACACGCAAACCAGTGGCGTAGAGCAATTCAAGCATGGCTTTATCACGCATACCCAGTACATCGGTGAGGTCTGGCGCATTAAGCAAAGCCTCCACATCCGCTTCCGATAAGGAGATAGGTACCCCGCGGCTCAAACGCGGACGCGCGATCTGTTCGGTGGGATCTTTTTGAATTAAGCCTTCACGCAACAGGTATTGATAAAAACGGCGAAAACTCGAGATCTGTCTGGCGGTAGAATGTGGACTGTTCTTTTTGCCCACGCGCTCGGCCAGATATTCCTGAATGTCCGCTCTCTGTAAAAGGGCTAATTTACACTTTTTAGCATGCGCCCAACACAACAGCTGATTCATGTCATTGCGATAAGCTTTCAGTGTGTTTTTGGATAGACCGTACTCCATCCAGATAGCATCCAGAAAACGGTCGATCAGATCAACCTCGTTGGGGTCAATACTATCGACAACAGCATTTGATGTCAGCGTGTTGTGCACTGGATCTTTACTTTTTGCCCTTAATGACTTGAGACTTACTTCGTTCATGAAAGCCAGAGTAGCCATTTTGCCTGATTTAATTCGTGTTGTGCGTCACATTTAAGTTAACATATCAACTTATTCACACTTATTTACATTATTTACAGGCATTCTAAAAGCGACTTTGTGACATGCATCACATTTACAGTGTTTACGCATATTCTGCATTTCTATTTCTCACCATTCCGTTAATAATAGTTTTAAGTGTATTACCCGGACTGGGTTTAAGGCGTCGACTGGCACGACGGGTTGGCCGCATGATCTTTTTTATCATGGGCATCAAACTAAATATCCGCGGTCTGGAAAACCTGCCTGATGAACCCTGTATTGTGATTGCCAATCATGCCAGTTATCTCGATGGCATGATCTTGTTCGCAAGCCTGCCACCTCGTTTTACTTTTGTGATCAAACGCGAGGTCACCTCGGTTCCATTCATGCATTTGTTGTTACGCAGGGTTGGCTCGCACTTTGTGGAACGCACCAATCGAGCGGAAGCGGCTAATCATTTGAAAAAAATGCTTCGTCGGGCACAAAGTGGTGAATCCCTTGCGATTTTTCCGGAAGGCACATTTCGGGTAGAACCGGGTTTACGCAACTTTCAAAAAGGAGCCTTTGCGGTAGCCCACAAAACCAATATGCCTATGATTCCCGTGTTCATCCATGGCGCACGCAAAGCACTGCCGGCGGAAGAATGGAAATTGACCCGTATCCCCTTGTTTATCGAGATTCAGGCGCCTTTGCACTATCCCGGAAAATTTGAAAACGTCAATGTACTCAAACAGCATTTGCAAGAAATTTTTCAGGCCCATGTTGGAAATATTTGAGGGTTCTTGCGTCTATGCATTTATATGATTTATTTAAATGGAATACAAAATATGCATGAATTTTTTAATCCCATATTCGCAGACTGCGCATAAATCGATAACTGGCCTGAAACGCGTGTTTTAAATCCATTCGAAAACCCCGATAAAACACTGGCTTGCAGCTACATACTGCCTGCGCGAATAGCGCTTGCGCAAGCTTCCGTTATAATGCGCGCCAATTGCAGGATATTCGTTTTTTTATGCGGATTGCTTTGCAAGCCTAACAACAGCCTGATGTGGCAGCAATAACAATAAAGCCACACTCAGGGTTCACCGTTCAAGCATTACCCGGAATCATTCGAAAGACCCCGGAAAATATATGGGCTTTTCCGTTGTTTCCTTCATCCGGTGCTGGAACACAAAATTCGATAATAGGAGTTGCTATGGAACTGTTTGATTACGTCAGTAACAAGGGCCATGAACAAGTTGTATTTTTCCATTCCAAAAGTACCGGCCTCAAAGCCATTGTTGCCATTCATGACACAACCCTCGGCCCTGCTCTGGGCGGTTTGCGTATGTGGCCGTATGAGACTGAAGAAGCGGCCTTGAAAGATGTACTCAGACTCTCGCGCGGCATGACTTACAAAGCGGCTGTATCCGGACTCAATCTGGGTGGCGGTAAAGCGGTTATTATCGGGGACCCCGAGAAAGACAAATCCGAAGCTTTTTTCCGTTCCTTTGGTCGCTTTATCAATACACTAGGTGGACGCTACATTACCGCAGAAGACGTCAACACCACAGTTGAAGACATGGAGTATATTTATCAGGAAACCGATAATGTGGTCGGTGTACACCCGGCGCATGGTGGATCCGGGGACCCTTCTCCGTATACCGCGTTTGGAACTTTCCGCAGCATCGAAGCAACTTTGAATAAAAAATACGGCAATACCAATATTGGCGATTACTCATACGCCGTACAGGGTGTTGGCAGTGTTGGTTATCATCTGGTGAAAATGTTGCGTGACAAAGGCGCCAAAGTCTATATCACCGATATTAATGAAAAACGCGTTGACGAGATCGTCCAGGAACTCGGTGCCGAAGCCGTTGGTCTGAATGATATATACGATACCGATGCGAAAGTGTTTGTGCCTTGTGCGCTCGGTGGTGTGATCAATGAAAATACCATAGATCGTTTAAAGTGTGACATTGTTTGTGGCTCGGCCAACAATCAATTGGACACCAGCAAAATGGGGCATGAACTCGAGAGTCGTAATATTCTTTACGCACCGGATTACGCTGTGAATGCCGGTGGCTTGATCAATGTGGCCATTGAATTGCAAGGTTATGACACTGATCGTTCTTACCGTATGGTCAGTAATATTTACAACATTATGGAACGCATTTACAAAATCTCGGAACGCGACAGCATCCCGCCATTTGAAGCTGCCAACCGTCTTGCCGAAGAGCGCATTAAAATGCTGGGTGAAACCAAACTGGTGCATACGCGTAATGCGATAACACGTTTGACCGGTCGCCGACGCACTATTCAAGTCGAAGCTTAATAACAACCGATCTTTATCATGAGTCTGTTCAATACCCACATCAACGAAGACCTCGACTTGTTACGCGAGTCTGTGCGGCGCTTTGCCGAAACCGAGATTGCCCCGCGTGCGGCCGAGATCGATACCAGCAACACCTTCCCGGTCGACTTGTGGAAAAAAATGGGTGATCTGGGTTTGCTGGGCATGACGATTCCTGCCGAGTACGGTGGCAGCGATCTGGGTTATCTCGCACACGTGATCGCAATGGAAGAGATCTCTCGTGCTTCGGCTTCGGTTGGTTTGTCGTATGGCGCACATTCCAACTTGTGTATGAACAATCTGTACCTGAATGGCAATGAAGAGCAGCGGCAAAAATATTTACCCAAGCTTTGCAGTGGCGAATGGGTGGGTGCTTTGGCAATGTCGGAACCCGCAGCGGGTTCGGATGTGATCGGTTCCATGGCCTGCAATGCGAAAAAAAACGCTGACGGCTGGATCGCCAATGGCAATAAAATGTGGATCACCAATGGTCCGGAATGCGATGTTGCGATTGTATACATGCGAACTGCTGATAAATCGCTTGGTTCCAAATCCGTTTCGGCTTTTATTGTGGAAAAAGATTTTGCCGGATTCAGCAAGGCGCAAAAACTCGACAAACTCGGTATGCGTGGTTCCAATACCGGTGAACTGGTGTTTGATAATTGCCAGATACCCAAAGCAAACTTGCTGGGCACCGAGCATGGCGGCACTTATTTATTAATGCGTGGTCTGGATTCCGAACGACTGGTTTTGTCGGGTGGACCAATCGGGATTATGCAAGCCTGTATGGATGTGGTCATGCCCTACATACATGAACGCAAACAGTTCGATCAGGAGATTGGTAAATTTGGACTGATGCAAGCCAAGATCGCTGACATGTACACGGCTCTACAAAGTGCCCGGGCCTTCACTTATCGCACCGCCGAACAATTCGACGCCGGCAAACCGACCCGACAAGACGCGGCTGCGAGTTTATTATATTGCTCGGAAGCGGCGGTAAAAGTGTCACTGGAAGCCATCCAGTGTTTGGGTGGCAATGGCTATATCAATGAGTACCCGTGCGGCCGCTTTTTGCGTGACGCCAAGTTGTATGACATTGGCGCGGGTACCAACGAAGTTCGCCGTATGTTGATCGGACGTGAGTTGTTTAAGGCAAGC
The DNA here is from genome assembly GCA_013001575.1 of Gammaproteobacteria bacterium. Lineage (NCBI taxonomy): Bacteria > Pseudomonadati > Pseudomonadota > Gammaproteobacteria > Gammaproteobacteria bacterium. The sequence goes on along the minus strand of JABDMI010000016.1, from coordinate 14,486 downwards.
AAGCCGTAGGTTAGCAAGCCGTGGGCTTGCAATCCCGTACTTGATACGGGACCCAGACATGTCGGATGGGCAAAGCTTGCGTGCCCATCATGTTAAGAATTTCAATTTGTGATGGGCACACGATGTTTTGCCCATCCTACAAACGAAATAATACTTGGAGTTAAAAAATGAGTAATGACCCAATCGTTATCGTCGCGGCCAAACGCACCCCCATCGGTTCTTTCCAGGGTTCTTTGACTGGCGCCAGTACCACTCACCTCGGAACCACCGCTGCGAAAGCGGCACTGCAACAGGCCGGGCTTGTGGGCGAAGACATCAATGAGGTTATTTACGGTTGTGTGCTGCCTGCGGGTTTAGGGCAAGCACCTGCGCGTCAAGCTTCACTCGGCGCGGGAATTCCCAATAATGTGGGCTGTACAACCATCAATAAAGTCTGTGGTTCGGGCATGAAAGCGGTGATGTTTGCTCACGATCTGATCTCCGCTGGCAGTGCAGATGTGGTCTTGGCAGGTGGTATGGAATCCATGACCAATGCGCCCTACCTGTTGCCGAAAGCGCGTGGCGGTTATCGCATGGGGCATGGCGAGATTCTTGACCATATGTTCTTTGATGGTTTACAAAACCCCTACGACAAGCAAATGATGGGAGTTTTTGGTGAAGCCACTGCAGACGCTTACCAATTTACACGTGAAGATCAAGATGAATTTTCCATTGAATCGGTCAAACGTGCCCAAAGCGCCGTAGCTAAAGGACGCTTTAAAGATGAAATTGCCCCAGTGACTGTTACTGTGCGCCGCAAAGAATCGGTGGTGGATACCGATGAAGAGCCGGGTAAGTGCGATATCGAAAAAATACCGAGCATGCGTCCGGCTTTCCGCAAGGATGGCACGGTTACCGCAGCTTCTTCGTCTTCAATTTCTGACGGCGCCGCGAGTTTAATCCTGATGCGTCAAAGTGATGCCGAAAAGCGTGGTATCAAACCCCTGGTTAAAATTGTCGGACATTCCGCCTTTGCGCACGAACCGGAATGGTTCACGACCGCGCCGGTGTATGCAACCAAGAATTTGATGGAACGTGTTGGCTGGACTAAGGACGACGTGGATCTGTTCGAGATCAACGAAGCCTTTGCGGTGGTGACCATGGCGGCCATGAAAGAACTGGATCTTGATCACGCCAAAGTAAACGTCGAAGGCGGCGCTTGTGCTTTAGGTCATCCGATAGGATGCACCGGTGCCCGTTTGTTGGTGACCTTGATCCACTCATTACGTAATCGCGGATTGAAAAAAGGCATTGCGAGTTTGTGTATTGGTGGTGGCGAGGCGACTGCGGTGGCGATTGAGGTGATTTGAGGTATTTTCGCTTCTCATTTACAAGCTAGAAACAGAATTCAGGATTGGTATTGGAATTTTATTCTAACAACACCAGATCAAAATGATTCTTGCCCTCGACCTCTTTCACCGTCGACTCCATTCCATAATTATTTAACTTGACCGCGAACTGATAAGTCTGGCGTTTGAACTCGGACGTCTCATTCTCGCCATAGTAAAACTTCAAATCACATTTGCGTTTCACGATCTGGTGTAACGGGCTATTACGTTTAGCAGCCTCGGCATCCATTTTTAAAAAATCGTTTTCTTCACAATGTAACAAGGGTTCCAGCTCATATAGCCCACTGTAGCCTGTAACACTTTTTATCACATCATTGGGAATGCCATAATCTTTTTCCCAATCGGTGAATAAGGCCATAAACGCAAGCTGTGCTCCGGCTGAATGCCCCGACAAATGAATCCGGTCTTTATCAAACCCTAAAATATCAGCGTGTTTATACAAAAACCAGATCAACCAACGGGTTTGTTGCACGATCTCGTCTAATGTGACATCCGGTGCCAAGCCATACCCCATCACACCGAACGCCGTGCCTTGATCCAGATAAAACGGTGCATTAAAGGCCGACTCCTGCTTACTCAACATTTGCCAATAACCGCCGTGAATATACACCTGCAATGGCGGGGTAGGTTCCGGGGGCAGGAAAATATCGATGGTTTCGGCTAATGACTCACCATAGGCGTATGTGGTGTACAAATGCTTTGCATAAGCCTGATCACTCTTATCCAGATATTCTTTGAAATACACAGAAATATCCTCAATACACGAACTCGGCGAGTATTCGCGTTGCAATTGTTCAGCCGTGAAATTGTGATAGACGGTAGTGATAGTAAAACCCTTTAGTGCCTAAAGACGTTTATTTGCGTGTGCTATTATAGCGCGATATTTATAGACCCCCTGCATTCACAGGGAACACATTACTCAATCAAGTACGGGATAAAAATGAATTTCAACAACATCAGAGCCATCGTGACCGGTGGCGCTTCAGGCCTCGGTCAGGGTACCGTGAAAAAAATTCTTGCGGCTGGTGGCAAGGTTTGCATCGTCGACATCCAGGATTCCGGGAAGGCACAGGCCGACGCTTACGGCGATAATGCGATATTTGTGAAAACCGATGTTTCTAACGAACAACAGGTCAATGCAGCGGTGGATGCCGCGGTGGATGCCTTTGGCGGAATTGATCTGGCGGTGAATTGTGCCGGCATAATTGGTGCAGCACGGGTGCTTGGGCGTGATGGACCGATGGATGGGAATTTTTTCCATAAGGTCTTGCAAGTAAATCTGCTTGGGACTTTCCTGATGACCAAGGCCGCAGCCAATGCCATGCAAAATAATGAAGCCGGTACGGATGATGAACGTGGTGTGATCGTGAATACTGCCTCAGTAGCCGCCTACGAAGGCCAGATCGGGCAAGCAGCCTACTCGGCCACCAAAGCCGGTGTGGTTGGCATGACGTTACCCATCGCGCGTGAATTGGCGCGTTTTGGTATTCGCGTTATGACCATCGCCCCCGGAATTTTCTGGACACCAATGATGGATGGCATGAAACCCGAAGTACAGGAATCCCTGATCGCCCAGGTCCCATTCCCGAAACGCCTCGGGCAGCCGGATGACTTTGCCGATCTGGTCAAAACCATCACCGAGAACATCATGCTCAACGGTGAGACCATTCGTCTGGATGGGGCGATTCGCATGGGGCCGAAGTAGTAAATTCGGGGATTACTCAACCAATCGAGTCGAATCCCGTGGGTTTTGCATAAATACTAGGCAAACGAACGTTTATTTTGCAAAGCAATAAAGTGCAAAATCCGCTAAAATTGGCAGCCCCAAATTACGTCTAATTCCCGTTATTTGGGGCTTTTTTATTCTATTTTACCGAATACTCCATTTTAACCTCGCGAGACGCCATGAGTGAATCCAACATCACAGCCCTGAATTTTGATCAATTGAGTCACGCACCCGGTGTTGAGGTGGAACGTGATGTCATGGAATACGACGTTTGTGTGGTCGGCGCCGGTCCTGCCGGTCTCGCCTTTGCTATCCGTCTCAAGCAACTCAATCCGGAAAGCATGATCTGTGTGTTGGAAAAAGGCTCGGAGCTGGGCGCACACTCTCTGTCGGGTGCGGTACTTGAAGCTGCAGCGATGGATGAGTTATTGCCTGAATGGCGTAATGCAGATTTGCCGATCAAAGTTGCCGCCACCAAAGACGAGTTTTTCATTCTGAGCAAAACCAAGGCAACTAAATTCATCACGCCACCGCAAATGAACAACCACGGCAATTACATTATCTCCCTGGGTGGTTTGGTTAAATGGCTGGGCGAACAAGCCGAAGCCTTGGAAATAGATGTGTTCCCCGGATTCTCGGCGCAATACGCCCTACTCGACGGCGACAAGGTCATTGGTGTGCGCTGTGGTGACATGGGCCAAAATCACGATGGCACACCGAGCGATGCCTTTGCTCCCGGAGTCGAGATCCATGCAAAATTGACCGTTCTGGCCGAAGGCTGTCGTGGCAGTGTGTCCAAACAACTCATTGATCATTTTGAACTCGACAAGGATTGTTCGCCGCAAACTTATGGTTTGGGCTTAAAAGAACTCTGGAAACTTCCTGAAGGTCGCGTTCAACCCGGTTTGATCCAGCACACAGTTGGTTGGCCGGTGGACAACAAAACCTATGGCGGTAGTTTTTTATACCATCTTGATAATGACCGTATATACATCGGTTATGTCGTTGGACTGGATTATCAAGACCCCAACTTTGCACCCTTTGAAGCTTTCCAGCAATTCAAACATCATCCAAAGATCAAAGCCTTGCTGGAAGGTGGCGAAATTCTGTCCTCAGGTGCGCGCACCATAATTGAAGGCGGTTACCAGTCGCTTCCAACCATGGAAATGCCTGGTGCGGTATTAATTGGTGACGCTGCCGGTACTTTGAACGTACCCAAGATCAAAGGTATCCACATGGCCTTACGTGGTGGAATGCAAGCCGCCAAATTGTTCCATGAAAAACAAAGCATGGACGGATTCACAGCGGCGTTTAAAGCTTCTCCGGCCGGCAAAGAACTGAAAAAAGTTCGAAACATGCGACCAGGGTTCAACAAAGGCTTCTGGTTTGGCATGTTTAACGCCATGCTGGAAACCGCAACCTTTGGTTTACTCCCCTGGACCTTGAAAAACCATTCCGATCACGACAGTTTGAAAAAACTGGAACATAATGCCACACCGGAACGCGATTTTGTCGAACGTGACCTGCCGCCGCGTGACCGCTTGGCCTCGGTCTATTTTGCCGCAACCGAGCACGATGAAAGCCAGCCGCACCACCTGCGTGTTCGTGACACTAATATCTGCGCCACAACTTGTGCAACCGAATACGGCAACCCGTGTACCAAATTCTGCCCGGCGCACGTATATGAAATGGTTGACGACGGGCAAGGTGGAAAAAAATTACACATCAATGCAGCCAACTGCGTACATTGCAAGGCCTGTGACATTAAGGACCCGTATCAAATTATTGACTGGGTACCGCCAGAAGGCGGGTCGGGGCCAAATTACCAGAATTTATAGAACAGGCATCGTCTTTCCTTGAAGCAGGAAACCATTGAGATATTTGAAATGGATCCCTGCCTACGCAGGGAAGACGGATGTTTAAAATCAATCGAAAGCAAGACCTAGGAAAAAATAGATGAAAATACTTGTCGGTGTAAAACGCGTAATTGATTACAACGTACGTGTGCAAATCAAAAAAGACGGCAGTGGTGTTGAAACTGCCGGTGTCAAAATGAGTGTTAACCCGTTTGATGAGATCGCGGTTGAGGAAGCATTACGTATTCGCGAAGGCGGTATCGATTCCGAGATCGTTGCCGTTAGCATCGGTACTAAAGATGCCCAGCAGCAATTGCGTACGGCCTTGGCCATGGGAGCCGACCGTGCCATTCTGGTTGAGGCCGACTCTGAAGTGCAACCTCTGGATGCGGCTAAAATATTTCATAAACTTGCTGAAGAAGAAAACGCCGATCTGGTGCTGTTAGGCAAACAAGCCATTGATGACGACGCAAACCAGACCGGACAAATGCTGGCTGCCTTATGGGGCCGTCCTCAAGCAACCTTTACCTCTGAATTAAATTTTGCCGATGGCAAAGCCAAAGCGCTGCGCGAAGTTGACGCCGGGCTGGAACTGATCGAAGTTGACCTGCCAGCTGTGGTGACCACCGACTTGCGCCTGAATGAACCGCGCTTTGTGAAAATGCCAGACATCATGAAAGCCAAACGAAAACCTTTAGACACCAAAGCCATGGCTGATCTTGGAATTTCGGCCTCGGCAAAACTTGAAACTACGGCCTTCGAACCACCTGCTGGTCGCACTGCCGGTTCCAAAGTCGAAGATGTCCCCGCCTTGATTGCCGCCCTAAAAGACAAAGGAGTTCTGTAATGTCACAAGTACTCGTAATTGCCGAACACTTGAACGGCCAACTGAATAATTCCACAGCCAAAGCCGTTAACTGTGCCGCACAGATTGGTGACGTGCATGTTGCTGTTTTCTCGGACTCGCCAGCCGCCGTGGCCGAACAAGCCGCCCAGATTGATGGCGTGAGCAAAGTATTAAGCGTTGAGAACGTCGCTAACAGCAATGCACTGGCTGCAACTTTGGCTCCCCAGATCGCTGCGCTGTCTGATGGCTATTCGCATTTGTTAATGCCTTCCACCACATTTGGTAAAGATGTACTGCCGCGCGTGGCAGCTTTACTGGACAGACCGCAGATCAGTGACATCATGGAAGTCATTGACGCACAAACTTTCAAACGCCCGATCTACGCTGGTAATGTCATTACCACGGTTAAAGCACCTGAAGGTCTGGTTGTTGGCACTGTGCGTACCGCTTCTTTCAAAGCAGCTGGCACTGGTGGTTCCGCGGCTGTTGATGCGGCAACTGTGTCTGCTGACCTGCCTTCTCACACACGTTTTGTGGAACTGCAAGCCGCGGCTTCCGAACGTCCGGACCTGCAATCGGCCGAGCGTGTAGTTTCAGGCGGTCGTGGTGTTGGCAGTGAAGAAAATTTTAAAGTGATCTATTCTCTGGCCGACAAACTGGGTGCGGCTGCCGGTGCATCGCGTGCGGCGGTAGATGCCGGTTTTTGCCCGAATGACATGCAGGTCGGTCAAACCGGAAAGATCATTGCTCCCGGGCTCTACATTGCCGCCGGTATTTCCGGAGCTATTCAACACATCACCGGGATTAAAGACGCAGGTGTGATCGTTGCGATCAATAAAGACCCAGACGCGCCGATCTTTGAAGTGGCAGATATTGGTCTGGTTGCAGACTTGTTTGAGGCATTACCAGAGATCGAGAAACACCTTTAATTTTATTGTCATTCCATGGCTTGACCACGGGATCCAGCAAAATATTTAGCCCGTCGCATGTAAGTGTTACGGGTTTTTTATTGTCCGCTATAATCTGCTAGAGACCAACTGCCTTTTATTGAATTGCATTAGTTGTAGCCAGCAACAGAATTTCCTTAATCTTCAAAGAAATTAGATTTTATTTAATATTTTTACATTGCCCATCAAATTATGGCGCATACTCTCTCGTACTCTTTTACTGAATAGGTTTTATAATGATGCAAGTCGCGACTGAAATAAAAATGATCGGAATTGATAGCGAACGTCCGCCTATAATGAGTGATAAACCTTATATAGATCTTGTTTTTGAATTGTCTATGCAAACGACAAAGCAATGGAATGAAGATTTTCTTAGATTATTTAAAAACTCAAAAGTTAGTCCAAAAATTGATGAAGCGGACAATTTATTTATTCAAACTTGGACCAGAAATATGGAAGAAATACCGCAGCATGTCGAGTTGCTAAAAGCCAAAATACTGGAGTGCAACCAAATCGCTTTAGATCGCCAAGTTGCGCTGGATTTGTTAGCAAATGCGGGGAGTAAAGTAACTGTTGGCGTAAGTGCTGCTCAAGCTCAGTTAAATGATATTATTGCAGGTCTAAATTTCTAACTAAAGAAAACTAATGGTGTCAGAGTCATACCTCACACCCCTTTTTGTATAATACAGTCCTAAAAATATTAACGAGGAGACAACGTGAGCGGTTTTAATAAAGTCGTCGATAATTACGACGATGCGCTTAAAGGTTTTGAATCTAACATGACCGTGATGGTCGGTGGGTTTGGATTATGCGGCATACCCGAAGGTTTGATCGCCAAAGTTCGTGATCTGGATGTGAATGGTTTAACCTGCATTTCCAACAACGCAGGAGTTGACGGTTTTGGACTCGGTCAATGGCTCGAGAAACGTCAGATCAAAACCATGATCGGTTCTTATGTCGGTGAGAATGCCTTATTTGAGCAACTTTTTTTATCCGGCGAAATGGAAGTCATACTCACCCCGCAAGGAAATCTGGCTGAGAAAATTCGTGCCGGCGGCGCCGGTATTCCGGCCTTTTTTACCGCGACCGGTTATGGCACCAAAGTAGCCGAAGGCAAAGAAACCCGTGAGATCAATGGTCGGCATTATGTATTGGAAGATGCATTCACCGCAGATTTCTCGCTAATCAAAGCTTGGAAAGCCGATACTTTTGGTAATTTGATCTTTCGTAAAACCGCCGCCAACTTTAACCCGATGATGGCCACTGCGGGAAAGATCACGGTGGCCGAAGTGGAAGAAATTGTCGAACCGGGTGAGCTTGACCCAAACTTTATCCACACACCGGGCATTTATGTGAACCGTGTTATCAAGGGCAACTTTGAAAAACGCATCGAACAACGCACAATCACCAGTTAAGCGGGCAAGAGAAATTTTGTAAAATTTCTCGCAGTCCCGGCGAAAGCCGGGAACCAGAATTTAAAATGAGATAAAACTATGGCTTTAAATAGAGACCAGATCGCCAAACGTGTCGCTCAGGAAATCAAAGATGGTTATTACGTGAACCTGGGTATTGGTATTCCAACTTTAGTGGCAAACCATATCCCGGACGGCATGGATGTGATGCTGCAGTCTGAAAACGGTTTACTCGGCATGGGCCCCTTCCCGATTGAAGCGGAAGTTGACGCTGATTTGATCAATGCAGGCAAACAAACTGTAACGGTGAAAGACGGTGGTGTATTTTTCAACTCGGCCGACAGCTTTGCCATGATCCGCGGTGGTCATGTGGATCTTACTGTACTCGGCGCTTTTGAAGTAGACCAACAGGGTTCCATCGCCTCCTGGATGATACCCGGCAAACTGGTTAAAGGCATGGGTGGCGCCATGGATCTGGTCGCCGGTGCACAAAACATTGTGGTCACCATGACCCACGCCAACAAACACGGAGTGTCCAAATTACTGGAAGAATGCAGCCTGCCTCTAACAGGAATAAACTGCATCAAAAAAGTGGTTACCGATCTCGCCGTTATGGAAATCCGGGATGGGGCTTTTCATCTTAAAGAACGTGCACCGGGTGTAAGTGTGGAAGAAATTCGTGAAAAAACATCCGGGAAATTGGTGGTCGCCGGTGAGATTCCGGAGATACAGATTTAATTAATGACCACTTTATTAACATCGTCATCCCGCGGATTTACCGCGGGATCTTTATTTCAGATACCGCGATCTAGTAGCGGTATGACGAACAAGTAATTATGAACCTTCTCTCCGCCTACCGATCCGCACTCAGGGAATTCGATTACCAGGAAGATCAGCTGCAGATTGAAATAATCGAAAGGCTGCAAAAGCTTGCGGATAAGATCATATTTCCAATCAGGAAAAATGAATCCATTTGGGGTAATGAAGGTTTTTTATATTCCGTATTAAAACGTTGGAACAAGAAACAGCTCAAACCTGTTAAAGGCTTATATCTATGGGGCAAAGTCGGACGTGGTAAAACTTTTTTAATGGATCTGTTTTACGATCACCTGGATACGCCACGCAAAAAACGCCAACACTTTCACCGTTTTATGCACGATGTACACGAGCGCTTGAATTCTTTGGATAATGAATCAGACACTCTGACAATCATTGCGAATGATCTGGCAAAGGACATCGACATCATTTGTTTTGACGAGTTTTTTGTGTCGGATATCGCGGATGCCATGATCCTGGGTACTTTATTCACCGAACTATTCAATCGCGGAGTCACTTTGGTTGCGACGTCTAATTGCGCCCCTGATGATCTGTATTATGGCGGCTTACAGCGGGCACGATTTTTACCTGCCATACAAGCAATTAAACAACATACCGAGCTTGTTTGTCTGGATGGGAAAGTGGACTATCGTTTACGGGTTTTGGAACAAGCCGAAATCTATCATTCTCCACTGGATGCAAAGGCCGAGGAAAATTTAGTTGAGTATTTTCATCAGATCGCTCCCAACAAGCCCCTTGGTGAAGTCATTTTGGATGTAAACCATCGCAAGATCAAAGCCCGCAACAAGGCAGATGGTATCGCGTGGTTTGATTTTTCAGAAATTTGTGAAACTGAACGTAGTCAGGATGATTACATTGAACTCTCGCGTGAGTTTCATACTGTCCTGATATCCAATGTGTCACAAATGGATGAATTCAATGAAAATGCCGCACGACGTTTTATTGCTTTAGTGGATGAATTCTACGATCGTCAGGTTAAGTTAATCATTTCGGCAGAAGTGCCATTATTCGAGCTATATCAAGGCAAACGCCTGACTTTTGAATTCCAAAGAACCGAAAGTCGTTTACAAGAAATGCAGTCACATGATTATCTGGCCAAGCAACATTTGGCGTGAGCGAACTTATACTAAACCTATACGATTAGTCTTGCTGTTTTGAATTTGCGATATTAATTAACCCGGCCGCAATCAATATCAAGGCGCACCAATTCAATATCGCATTGAGCCAATATGAGATCAGCGCATATTGAGCCAAAACTTCAGCACTCTTCATAGACAATACGTAAAAAATAATAAAATCCAGGGTAACAATGGCAAGCAGAACTGCCCCAATGGCCAATAGAATACCACCTGTATTTCTGTAGCGTTTTCGAACCTTTATCGCACCTATAAACAACAATATTGCTGGTAAAAAAGCCGCAATCACCACGCTTACAAGCGTAGTTATCTGTACAGCTATTGACTGTGAATTTAATAATTTTGTCAGCAGGTCTTGCATTACTCCGTTACTTGATCCAGTGCGTGATCAACTCTCACAATAAGCTTTCACTGCTTGCATATCACTTTCAATGGCCTTTTTCACCATGCCTTTGATCAAGGGATTGAAAATTTTCGCCATAAATTTATAGGCTCGCGCTTCCATCACCAGTTTCATCCGGGTTTGTCCATTTTCCTCGCTGAAAGTGAACAAAGAATCCCAGATGGTTCCACCTTCGTCAGCAATAAACCTCACCATCTCGTTCTCGACATATTCGGTAATTTCCAGTTCGGTTGTGGATTCACGCCCGTTCATTAAGCGAGTCTCGCGGAATTTGGCACCAACTCCGGTTGTTTGCTCGCTGAGATATTCGACTTTGGTGATATGTGGAACCACATTGACATTCTTGCTGCCGTCAGCGATCAAAGGAAAGACCTTTGCGATTGGCGCATCGATCATTGTTGTTACTGTCGTTTGTGTCATGACTTACCCCCCCCGAAACAATCACTGGATCAAGTCAATGTACTCCCGGAAACTAGAGTTGTCCAGAATTCCCGTGACTAGTCAACGGCATCTGGCTGATTTTCAGGTCTGGCCTTGTCAAAGGCTTCGAGCTCGAGACAGTTTTTATTCACTTTTAAAATATTGGGATAGGCGCTTAAATCGATATTAAAGCGTTGCGCGTTATAGATCTGCGGGATCAGGCAGGTATCTGCCAAACCTGGTGAATCACCGAAAGAAAATCGATCTGCATTATTCAGTTGTGCTTCATACGCATCAAAACCTTGAATAATCCAGTGCGCATACCATTGCGATTTTTTCTGGTCTGTAATTTGTAGGTCATTTTTCAAATACTGCAACACCCGAAGATTATCCAGTGGTTGAATATCGGTTGCGATCAACAAAGCCAGGGATCTGACTTTGGCACGCTCATGAGCATGTTGAGGCAGTAAACGGTGCGTGTTTGGGTAAGCCTCGTCCAGATACTCCATGATGGCCAAAGATTGGGTTATCACCCTGTTCTTATCTTCCAAACTCGGCACCAGACCTTGCGGATTGATGGCTTTATAGCCTGGTGATCTTTGCTGCCCGCCACCTTTCACCAGATGCACCGGCTCCGCTTGGTACTCTAGCCCCTTGAGATTAAGCGCTATACGCACGCGGTAAGCGGAAGAACTGCGCCAATATGTATAAAGTTTCATTAAAGTGACAAGCTTAAACGTCGATAACGGGTTTGTATTCAACCACAGTCTGCTCGATCGACCCACAAATGGAGTTTCCCTGTTTATCCCACATGTCGATCTTTACCCGGTCGCCAAATTTCATAAAAGACGTGCTCGGTTTGCCATTGGCAATAATCTCGAGCATACGAATTTCGGCCAGACACGATGCACCCTTGCCCGTATCGTCATTCGCGATTGTCCCGGAACCAACTATAGTTCCGGCCATCAAAGGTCTGGTTTTTGCTGCATGGGCTATGAGTTCCGACAGATCAAATTGCATGTTATCGCCGGCTTCCGGCTCGCCGAACCATTCACCATTCAGCCAGGAGCGTACCGGTAAATTAATTTCATAACCTTCCCAGGCATCACCCAGTTCATCAGGGGTGACAAACACTGGAGAAAACGCTGAAGGTGGTTTGGACTGTAAAAATCCGAATCCTTTTTTCAATTCCCCCGGAATCAAACCACGTAAGCTCACATCATTGATCAAGCCAAGCAGCAAGATCTTTTTACCCGCTTGTTGCGGTGTGGCCGCCATGTGTATATCACCAGTAATGGCAACGATCTCGGCTTCAAAATCAATTCCGTAGTCTTCGCTTACGACCGGAATGTCATCACGCGGCCCTAAAAAATGCGCCGAGGTTCCTTGATACATCAACGGGTCCACGTAAAAGGTATCCGGCACTTCTGCGCCACGCGCCTTGCGCACCCTTTCCACATGCGGCAGATAGGCACTGCCATCCACAAATTCAAAAGCGCGTGGCAAAGGTGAGGCCAAAGAGGTGAAATCCAGCTCAAACGCATCCTCGATCTGTCCGGCATTTAATTGTTGATAAACGCTTTCCAGTTTGGGCGAAACCAGATCCCAATGCTCCAGAGCGTGTTGCAGGGTCTTGGATATCTCGCCAACCACTGCCGCTTTACTTAAATCTTTACTCACGACGATCAATGTACCGTCGCGTCCGCCTTCTTTTAATGATCCTAATTTCATGGTGTTTTCTCACATGGATTCCTGTCTTGGCAGGAGTAATAATTACATTGGCTTTAAAATTCTTTAGTTATAGCTGGTGTACCCAGGCACCGATCTCGGGTGCTTTTTTGGTTTTACTCCACTCTTCCAGCATCTGATCTGAGATATCGCGTAATTTCTGATACTGCTCGGGTGTACCGGAATTATAAGTAATTTCCAGACGATGGCCGTTGGGATCAAAAAAGTAAATAGACTGGAACAAAGTGTGATCGGTGGGACCCACCACTTTAATTCCGGCTTGTTGCACTTTTTGTTTAATGTTCAGCATGGCTTTTTCATCATCCACTTCAAAGGCGATATGCTGAACCCAGTCCGGGGTGTTCCCGTCGCGCCCCATTTCCGGTTGTTCGGGCAACTCAAAAAATGCCAAAACATTCCCCATGCCGGCATCCAGAAACACATGCATATACGGGTCATACTCGCCGGTCGATGGAACATGATTCTCGGCAAATGCCAATTGATAATCCATATCAAGGAATTCTTTGTAAAACTCTACCGTTTGCTTGGCATCCTTACAACGATAGGCCACGTGATGGATTCGTTTGATAATACTCATGTTTACAAAACCCCTCTGCGAAGTTGATCGCGCTCGATTGACTCAAACAAGGCCTGGAAATTCCCTTCACCAAAACCATTATTACCTTTACGTTGAATTACTTCAAAAAAGATCGGACCGATCTCGGTGTTGGTAAAAATTTGCAGCAACTTTTTCGATTGATCATTGACGTCGGCATCCATCAGAATACGGTTTTTCTGCATTCTGGGAATATCTTCGGCATGATCGGGAATCCGTTCCGTAACAACTTCATAATAGGTGTCAGGCGTGTCCATAAAGGTCACACCGGCCGCACGCATGTCTTCAATGCTTTGGTAAATATCATCGGTGAACAAGGCAATATGCTGTACGCCCTCACCATTGTATTCTTCAATGTATTCATTGATCTGGCTTTTGGGATCCGAGGATTCGTTGATCGGGATACTGATCTTGCCACTGGGTGCGGTCATTGCATGTGAGCGCAATCCGGTTTGTGCACCTTTGATGTCAAAATATTTTACCTGGTAGAAATTGAACAAACGTTCGTAGTATTTCGCCCAGTCATCCATATTGCCATTGATCACATTGTGGGTCAGGTGATCAACAAAGGTCAATCCAAAACCTGCCGGATTTTGATCAACCCCCGGAACTGGCACAAAAGCAGCGTCGAGTAAATTGCCTTGCTGGCGATCGGTCAAATATAAAATTGATCCGCCAATGCCTTCGATCATGGGTACATCCAGAGGTGTCGCTGCCAGTTCTTTTAATTCTGTCGCGCCCCGCTCGTTTACGTAATCAATGGCTTCATGTCGATCATTTATGCGCAAGGAGAACCCTGTGCAACACGGACCGTGGATTTTGGCAAACTTGGCGGCAAAGGATTCTGCTTCTTCATTAACCAGAAAATCAATATCGCCCTGACGATAACGCGTGATGTTCAAGGTTTTGTGTTTGGCGATCGCTGTGAACCCCATAAGCGTGAACAGGTCGTGCAGTACTTTGGCCTCGGGGGCGGCAAATTCAACAAATTCAAATCCGTCTACGCCTAATGGATCAGGATGCTTTTCCAATGAATTGGCTGTTGTGGATGTCTTTTGCATATTTAGCGATGACATGATTAAATCCTCTGGGTAAGTTCACATCCCTGTAGTCGATCTGGCACATTCAAGAAATGCTGCAACCGCGATGTGTTTATGATTAAATTTATAC
>JABDMI010000015.1 GCA_013001575.1 Gammaproteobacteria bacterium | reverse complement strand
ATCACCGTGGCAACCGGGGCAAGAGTGATATAGCGTTTGCTGAAATTCAGTTTGATGCCGATGATCTCTTCACCTTTGAACATGCCTTTACACACGATCCCTGAATCGGTTAGCGACGTCGCATCGGAACCGGCGCGTGGCCCGGTTAAGGCAAAACACGGAATCTCACGCCCGTCCGCCAAGCGCGGCAAATAATAATCTTTTTGTTCCTGGGTGCCGTAATGATTCAGTAATTCCCCCGGGCCCAAAGAGTTTGGCACGGCAACAATTGAAGAACAGGTAATACTCACACCGGAAATTTTGATCAGTACTTCGGAATGCGCGAGGGCCGAGAATTCCTTGCCCCCGTATTTCTTGGGTATGATCATAGCAAAAAAGCCTTTGCTTTTGAGGAAATCCCAAACGTGTTCGGGCAAGTCACCTAGTTCGTGGGTAATATGCCAGTCATCCAGCATTCGGCAGAGTTCTTCGACTTCATTGTCCAGGAAGTCTTGCTCTTCCTGGCTCAGTCGTGGTTCGGGAATATCGAGTAATTTGTTCCAATCGGGTTTACCGGAAAACAATTCTCCATCCCACCACACTGTTCCGGCTTCGAGTGCCTCAGACTCGGTTCGCGACATTTCCGGTAACATGGAGCGGTAAATATCCATAAACGGTTTGGTCAGGTATTGTTCGCGGAATGATTTGAGGTTCAATACAACCAAAGCCGCAAAACCCAGAATCAACACACTGTTCCAGATAAATCCGCCATCGCCAAAGATCAAATAGGCCCCTAGCCAAACGCCCATGGCAATGGTGCTGTTTTGTAAACTGAAGCGCTGATAAGTCGCGCTCATAAAGACGGCTAAAAAAGTAATTGTCCAGAAAAGTGCGCCGAACATAATAGACTCCTGTGCAAGCTTTGAATAATTAATCGTAAAGACGACCAATTTAACCCAAGCCAGATTACAAGGCAATGCGTGATTCTACGCAGACAATTGCCTGGAAATCACATTAGTGAAAGATATTGCGACAGATATTCGGTTTGTATGTCATCACAGTGATGTTAAAGTATTGATATTCAAATAATTAATAATCCCGGCAAGATTTATGCGTTCAATTGTTAAAAGCCTGGCGCCAATACTATTGATTCTGGTTGTCGCCATCTATGCATTTCTGCAATACGATCAAATACCGGAAAAGGTCGTTGCCGGATTGATCTATCTCCCTCATTTACTCACCATTTTGTTGGTCGGAATTACACTGTACTTTAATCGAAGTGTGATCTTTTTCTATGTGGTGTTACTCATAATATGTAATGTGGCACTACGCAGTGGCTGGGCGAATGGCGAGTTATCCCTTTCCTTGCTTGGTGCCCTGCTGCCATTGTTATTGCTGAGCGTTACCCTGCTGCCGGAAAAAAGCATTCTCAGCAGTGGAACCACACCGGCCTATTTCATTATTGTAATTTGCATTATTGTGGTCTTTAGTATGGCCAGTTCACCACCCGGCTGGGCAAAAAACCTGTTTCTTGGCGAATGGTTGCCGGAAAAATATTTTGATTGGACATCCTTGTCGCAATCCGCCTTGTTTGTCTGGGTGTTTAGTCTGATGGCTATGATCATCACATTTGCCCTAAAACCCAAACCGCAAATCGCTGTGGGCCTGGGTGTTTTAGTCTGCGTGATCCTGTTGATCCAATTTGGTCAATCACAAGAAAGTTTATTGCTCTTTAGCTGTGCTGCACTGCTGATGTGTTTCTATTTTGTGGTTCAGGATTCCTGGTACATGGCCTATGTGGACGAACTGACGGGCTTGCCTGGAAGACGCGCCTTGCGTGAAAAATTCCAGAATCTTTCAGGCACTTTTGCCCTCGCGATGCTGGACGTGGACCATTTTAAAAAATTCAATGATCGCTACGGGCATGAAACCGGTGATGCGGTATTGCGCATGATTGCGGCCAAACTGCACAAGGTTGGGGGCGGGGGCATTGCCTACCGCTACGGAGGTGAAGAATTTTGTGTGGTGTTTGCAGGCAAAAACAAAAAAGAGTCTAAAGTTGCTATGGAAAATTTGCGTGAAACCATAGAGCAAACCCCGTTTGTGGTTAACCGGGCAACTCGCAGGGCCAGCGAATTAAAATCCAAGCCACGTAAACCGCAATCGGTCAGCGTGACCGTCTCGGCTGGGATTTCCGATTCAAGCGTGTCTAGCCAGCCCTGGGACATTTTAAAACTGGCCGACAAAGCCCTTTATCGCGCCAAGAAAAAAGGTCGTAATTGTGTTGTTATGTGATGATGAGGTCGTAAAAAGAACGATTTCTGAAAATTCTTAGTACATAAAGGTTACCAAACCCGAACCACGTTTATTGGCCTCGATCAGCCATCCGATATATTCGTGGTAATAGGCTTTTTTATTATGGTCTTCCTGAATAGTGAAAAGCTGCATGGCGACCTCATAACGATCACGCATTTCCCGGTTAGGAATACAACCAATACGCGGCACTTGATCTGGCCAGGGAATTTTATTAAACAACGGGCCTGGACGCGATCCCAGTTCATTGATCTCGTGAAGTTCGACAAATCGCTCACGTGATAGATTTCGCAAGGCCTCGGGGTACATGGCCTTCCCCATGCCTTTACACATCAATTCCAGGGCATAGGCGTAATCCGCATTATTATTTTTACTCGGGCGCAAGTCATTGAATACAATAAATGACAGCAGCTCTTCGATATCGTGATCGCCCGGGCGTTGCCGGTTTCTTTTAAATCTGGATATGTCGTCGGCAATATCAAATTTAAGGCTGTTAAGAAAATTAACATCGTGCGAACCGATCATGCTGATCAATTCATCAACATCCACAGCGTAAGCGTTAATCCCGTATTTCATCCGCCCACTTTAGCAAAGCCAGAGTGCTTTTTCCATGGTTGATTCTCAAAAGCGTGCTCATATCAAGTAATAATATTAGACAACCAGATACCAACCAGTTTAGAAGTTATCGCGATCACAAGTAGCGTCAAGACTATAAATCCCCACCCTAACATCCAGTACCATGCTCGTAGGATGTGTCGAACAATTTTTTTTCTAAATCCGCTCTGGGTGGCGGCTTTTTGCGGAATGGATTGAAAAACACCAATGAACGAATAGGAACAGACAGCCCATAACAATCCTATAAATGCCGGCATTATCAAATTATGAACATCTTTTGCGCTGATCAAAATTGCCCATACCAGTAAAGCCAGACACAAAATTCCAAACCCAATTGCAGGTATTCGTAAAAATTTTATTCGAGATGCTAATTTCTGCAATGATTCAAGCATGGATATCAAAAGTCTTTAGTATTTATCCCATGGTAGCAAATTTTTTTATGCATGATAAAGCAAGCATAAAAAAGCCCGACCAAAGCCGGGCTTTATAAATTATCGCTCTTAACTTCAAAATTAAGGTAGCAATTCCTTTACACCATCACGCTCTTCGCGCAATTCGGCTTCTGTAGCATCCATACGATCTCGACTGAATTCATTGATATCCAGTCCTTGCACAATGCTGTAATCGCCATTGGCACAGGTAACCGGATACGAATACACAATACCTTCTTCAATATCGTAAGAACCATCGGCAGGTACTGCCATGCTGATCATTTTGCCATTCGTGCCCAGGGCCCAGTCATGCATATGATCAATTGCGGCTGAAGCGGCAGATGCAGCTGAAGAAGCACCGCGTGCAGCGATAATTGCCGCGCCACGTTTCTGAACCGTTGGAATGTAATCGTTCACATAAAAATCATTATCAATCAGGTCCAGTGCCGCTTTGCCATCAACCGTTGCATGATGCAGGTCGGGATACTGGGTGGATGAGTGATTGCCCCAGATGATCAGATTCTCGATCTTGGTGGAATGTGAATCCGTCTTGCTGGCGAGTTGACTCAAGGCGCGGTTGTGATCCAAGCGCGTCATGGCCGTGAAGTTACGCGGATTCAGATCCGGCGCATTGGCTCTGGCGATCATGGCGTTGGTGTTTGCCGGGTTACCGACAACCAAAACTTTGACGTCGCGGCTGGCCGAGGCATTCAATGCCTGGCCTTGCGAAGAAAAGATCTTGGCGTTCGCTTGTAACAAGTCTTTACGCTCCATACCCGGACCACGAGGACGCGCGCCGACCAATAAGGCGAAATCTGTGTCCTTAAAGCCTTTCACCGGGTCATCGGCGGTTTCAATACCGACCAATGATGGAAAAGCGCAGTCATTCAGCTCCATAACCACGCCTTCCAGGGCTTGCATGGCTGGGGGAATCTCGACCAGTTGCAAAATGACAGGGGTATCTGGTCCTAATAATTGACCAGAAGCGATACGGAAAGCGAGTTGATAGCCAATGTTACCAGCGGCTCCGGTAATGGCGACACGAACGGGTTTAGTCATGGAAATGCTCCAAAAAATCGGAAAATTAGGGGAAATTCAAAATTTGGACGCGCATTTTACCACGCTTGAGGCCGACTGACTGATAGCAGGCCAAGAGAAAAAACAGGCACTTTAGCGATTATTTCAGGCCCGGATTTTCAATTACCGCTTGCTGTGTCTTTTTGTTTAACTTGGCAGTAACCCAAATCGCATTCAACTGAGTATCCTTCACACTGCTTACGAATTTCGTCAGGAGTAAATTCGCTGTTGTAAGCGTCAAGCTCGGAGCGGTTGATCGTCTGGAGACAATCACAACTCTCACACTCCAGAGCCAGTAACTCACAATCATAGGAAACCTGGCAGGTGCGATGTTCGAATTGCACTTCGCTTAAAACATTCTTTTCCATGGGTGCACCCGTTACGACTACTTCCTGCGCAGCAGCAATGCCAGGGCTTGTCTCGGCAACCGGAGCAATAATCACTTCTTCAATCATCAAGTCTTGCTCATCGCGTACGTCTGCCGACACTGGTGTGGAGACACCGCTTGCCAGGGTTTCGGGTTTTGTTGCAGCAAAGCCCTCCTCCGGATTTACTGTTGGATCAGACACTTGTTTTGCCACTGGCGCAGGTGGTTTTTCAGGGACCGGGGATTTAATCTTCACCCTGTCTCCCCGCGAGTCCACGCTCGCATTACCCATCAAGCGAGCACGTTGCTGAGCAACTTGTTCAGCCGCTGCCTCGCGTTGACGCTTATCGGAATCCATTTTTTGTTGTTCGGCTTGTTGAGCATTCTGTCTGGCCGTTGTTGTGTCACGCAAAGCACCATCAGCCATCCCCGATAACTCGTCTTTGCGGTCTGGTGAAGAAATCTTCGCGGCACGGGTCTTTAGGGTGTCTTGGGCGAATTCTTGTTCGCGCTGTTCCTTGAGAGCCTCGGGTTTTTCAGACGCGTATTGGCCCGGCAAAATCTCACCCGTGTTATCCAAGGACTCAGTTACGATTGCCGGCTTATTGTTATTTGACGAGGCCTGACCACTTATTTCTGCACTGTCACTGTAGACCGTTGCCGAACTTGCTGCCGGGTTGCCAAGCTCATTAAACTCGGGACTTTGCAACACGCGCAGGAATATTCCAGAAGTGACCAACACGGTGGCAGCCACCGCCATTGGCATAGCCCATTTGGGTAACACTTGTTTGCGAGATGTGGCCTCGCGTTGCCCGCGACGGAAACTGATGTCGGTGACGGTGGCCGCAGTATCCGTCGATGTATTCGTTGCAGCCTCATCTTTGGTGACAACATCAGCCGCTTGCTGCAAGATCAAAGCATCCAGTTCCGCTGAGGGTTGCAATTCGTCCCGGGCATTCAATTTATCGAACGCTGAACGCAAGGCATCCTGATTCTGATCAAGTGGTTTTTTGTCAGTCATGGGATACCTCGTTGTCTATTGCATGTGCCGCGGCTTGTGATGTGTCTAACTGGGTTCTCAATTTTTTCATGGCATAACGTAATCGACTTTTAACGGTTTCTCGCCCTATTCCATCCAGTGAGGCAATCTGTTCCAGGGTAAGTCCATGGTCGTAATGTAACAACACCACGTCACGTTGTATTGGCGGCAAGTTTGCAATGGCTGCACGGAAACGCTCCAGACGTTCCTCACTCAAAAGATCAGCAAACATGTCGGTGGATGATTCCAGCTCGATGTGCGAGTCGTCTTGATCAACCGACAGCATGTCGGGTTTATGCTTGCGCCATTGATCTATCACCAAATTGTGGGCAACATGAAATAGATAGGTTGTGAATTTGGCTTTGACCTCATATCGAGCGCGTGCTTTTATCACTTTACTCCAGGCTTCCTGAAACAACTCGGCGCCCAACGCCTCATTTCCAAGCATACGCACACAGTAGCGATACAAACTCCCTTTGTGCCGAGTGTACAGAGTGGCAAATGCCTGCTGATCGTTGTGTTGTGCATACGCCATCATCAACTCCTCATCGGAGATCTCTGATTCCGGTGATTCAAGCTGGCCTGAAGGGTGCACATCCATGTGCAAAGCATACTTCACCGCCAACATATTGACCAGCTGTCAGTGGGTTTCCGAAAGCAAGTGGTCGCCGTTCTCGCCCGACAATTCCGCCGCTAACTCAACCAGCCCGACAAACTCGTGTCGATAACCATGTTCATCATTTTGTGCACCGCTTTGGGCCAGTTCGTAAATGTCCTCATAACCGAAATCTTTGATGTATTGACTGCGTTTGAGTTTTTGCCCGAACGCTGAGACTGCAGCGGCAAAACGAAACTCAGGGCTTGTGCTACGCAAACGGCGCTCGTCCGACTTTTTCACCACAAATTTACGCAATTGGCTTTTGTCTGCATCGGGATACTTGAAACGCAATTTCACATAAGCAATCTCGTTGCGATAACTCATTGGTGCCTGAATCTTGCTGCTATGGTTGTTGCTTTGCTGCTTGCCATAGCGTAGTGGATCTATCGCACGGCTTTGTTGCTCACTCGGGAATATCTCGTAAATAGCGGTAACGTTATGCCCGGCCCCGATCTCACCGGCATCCACCGTGTCGTTATTAAAGTCTTCTCTTTTCAGAGCACGATTTTCATAGCCAATCAAACGGTATTCTGACACTTGCATAGGATTAAATTCGATCTGGATCTTGACGTCTTTGGCCACTGTTAGCAAAGTGCTGCTCATTTCGGTAACCAGAACTTTTTCGGCTTCTTGCACGCTGTCGATATAGGCATTGTTACCATTGCCTACGTCGGCGATCTGTTCCATAAGCTGGTCGTTGTAATTACCCGTACCAAATCCCAAGGTAGTCAGGGAAATACCGGTTTTACGTTTGTCTTCGATCAAGCGTTTCAGCGCTTCTACATTGCTAGTGCCGACATTAAAGTCACCATCAGTGGCCAGAATTATGCGATTGATACCGCCATCGATATACGCTTGTTCTGCCATTTGGTAAGCCAGTTGAATGCCCGCCACACCATTGGTCGAACCACCCGCACGCAAACGGGACATGGCCGCCAAAATTTCACGCTTGTTATCACCGTTAGTTGGCTCAAGCACTACACCAGACGCACCCGCATAAACCACAATGGAAACCGAATCATCTTCATTCAAATGCTTTGTTAGCATCCGAAATGATTTTTTCAACAAAGGCAACTTGTCCGGTGAATTCATGGAGCCGGAAACGTCCATTAAAAACACCAGATTTGCCGAAGGCCGCTCGCTGGCGTCAACTTCATAGGCCTGCAAACCGATCTTTAATAAGCTGGAGTTCGCATTCCAGGGTGTGGGCGCCAATTCCGTTGTCACTGAAAACGGGTCTTTTGTCGATTTCGGGGCAGCGTATGAATAATCAAAATAATTAATGAATTCTTCCACCCGAACTGCATCCGGTTGCGGTAAATAGCCCTGTTGTAGCATGCGCCGCACGTTGGTGTAAGAACCGGTGTCAACATCCACACTAAAAGTTGATACGGGATCGTCTGCCACACTCTTGACCGAATTCTCTTCCAAGGAGGCGTATTTTTCATTATTAACCGGCAAGTAAGGATCATTGCTGTTTACAACTTGATTCAAAGGGGGAGCGTTTGCTATCGCATTACTATCAATGCGTTGTTGGCTTATGGTATGTCCCAGCATTATTCCAGACTGGCTGACTGGCGCAATGCTCACGTTCACTTCTTCTACATCAGATTTAATAGTAGTTTGATCGGATAAATTAGTTTTTTGCCTGGTCGGTTTTTCAGGAACAGATTTTTGTGCTGATGATCCTTGTAGTGCTTGAGTCTCCCGTCTTTCTTTCGCAGAGCGCAGACGTTCTCCGATGACCACCACATCATTTAAACCAGATTGACTTTGTGATTTATTTTTTTTGTGATCGCTCGACTCTATCAATGGCGCGTTTAGTCTTTCATCAGTATCGACATCGCGGTTTTGTTCAACATTACCGACACAGGCCACAAGCGTTGCCGTACAGGCTATTAAAGAACACTGTGTAAACAATCTGGGCAGACGTACACTAAACAGGCTTTGAGATTTGGTCTCTTTATTCGATTTAGAATTATTTGGTTTCATGGGTTTTCCTCATTCGTATTTATCACTCTGTTATCAGGTTCTCGCTGGCATTTGCGAGAGTGTCAGATACTTAAACGAGGTCGTATTACAAATGGGGTTAGGTGTTGATCTGAGATAACACTGAAAAGTGAAAATTGAACCATTATCGATAATTTGACTAATTTTTATTCATATTCAGATTAAATTGAACACCATATTCACCGCGTAGAACACCTCAACGGCACAATTGTTGACATTTTTAATATTATTAACTTGTTGTATTTATTGGTTTTTATTCAGTATTTGATAAATATTTTGCCAAAGTACTTGCCATTTACCAGTCTGGTGTTATAGTTCACTACAACACCACTACGGTCAAAATCCAAAAACCCGACAGTGATGGTGTTATTAAATTTTCAAAGAAAGGCTACGGCCAGGAGAAAAAAATGAACACCCACGCAAGACAGTCCATCAGTCATTCGTTTGTTAAAGCGTTAACTGCTGCAGTACTTTTGGTAACTTGCTTTAATACCCAAGCAACGGAAAGTGCTACAAACGAATTATCTAAGCAGTTCCGCACTGAAACTCTTCAGAGCATTCAGGCAGAGCTGCAAACAAGCGACATGGTCGCTCCTTCTTATGAATTACTCACCACGATCACTCGTCATGTTTCTATGTCTGAATCAATGCGATTGGAAACCCAACAAAGCATGCAAAGTGAAAAAAGCTTTGAGCAATATGCTCCTAGCCTGGAAAGCTTGAATGCTGTATTGGCAAACGTGCCGCAAACACAGCCAGAACCTGTATTGGCAGCGATTAGTAAAACAGCCCGTCAAGCGGTAAGTGTTGAAGCAGTAAATACAGAGTCGATCATTCCTGTGATCGCAACTCTGGGTACAATTGATTTTGATGTTAAGGATGCTGCCAGCCGTGAGGCTACAATGATCGCCCTGGATTTTGCGATTGAAACTTTACAAAGCGCCAAGCGAAATTTAGCCGTCAGTCAGCGCCTGACATTATAAGAATATCCTTACAGGAAATACTATGAGCAATACCTGGAATGACAACCAACCGATCTATCGCCAGCTACGCGACCGCGTAGTGGCGATGATCCTCGACGGCACCCTGAACGATGGCGATGTTTTACCTTCAGTTCGCTCGGTAGCCGCCGAGTACCGCTTAAATCCGATGACCGTTATGAAAGGTTATCAGGAACTGGTCGATGCTGATCTGGTTGAAAAAAAACGCGGTTTGGGAATGTTTGTTATGCCGGGAGCTTCAGAGAAATTAATGACTAGCGAACGTGAAAAGTTTTTACAGGAAGAGTGGCCGGGAATACATAACCGCATCAAGCGGCTGGGCCTGGACTTGAATGATCTAATAAAAAATAAAACTACAACCGGGGGAGACGAGTAGTGAGTACAGTGATTCATGCGAAAGGACTGACCAAGGTATATGGCACGACCTATGCCTTGAACCAGGCGAATTTCAAGGTCGAAGCCGGCCAAATTATCGGCCTGATCGGGCCAAACGGCGCCGGAAAGACCACAGCACTTAAAGCTATCTTGGGCTTAACCAAGTTTGATGGTGAACTCAGGGTATTAGGCCTGGATCCCTACAAGGATCGCGCCAAGCTTATGGAAAATGTGTGCTTTATTGCCGATGTGGCCGTTTTGCCGCGTTGGATGAAAGTGTCACAAGCGATCGAGTTTGTCGAAAAAGTCCATCCTAAGTTCAATCGCTCTAAAGCGGAAGATTTTCTTAAGCGCACCAAGATAAACCCGGATTCCAAGATCAAGGCCTTATCCAAAGGCATGGTCACGCAATTACATCTGGCTCTGGTGATGGCGATCGATGTGAAATTACTGATTCTCGATGAACCAACATTGGGCCTGGATATTTTGTATCGCAAGGAATTTTATTCGCGTTTACTGAATGATTATTTTGATGAT
Source organism: Gammaproteobacteria bacterium (assembly GCA_013001575.1). NCBI lineage: Bacteria > Pseudomonadati > Pseudomonadota > Gammaproteobacteria > Gammaproteobacteria bacterium. Next base: position 8,198 of record JABDMI010000015.1, on the reverse strand, counting down.
CAAAAAACTATATTGATCACCACCCATCAAGTTGAAGAGGTCGAACACATTTTATCGGACTTGTTATTCATAGATGATGGCAAGATCGTGCTCGATGAAAGCATGGAGGATATCGCCACTTTATACAGCGAAGTTTTAGTCTCACCCGAGAATTATGATCTGGCCGAGTCTTATGCCCCGATTCATAAAACTGACGTATTTGGTAAACGCGCCTATTTGTATCGTTCCGGTGATTTCACCAAGTTACAGGCCCTGGGTGAGACACGTACACCGGGCGTGGCAGACTTGTTTGTTGCCATTATGCAGAACAAGCGCTTGCAGACTCGCGCTAATCAAGGAGTAGCCGCATGAAACATTTACCCATATTGTTAAAACGTGAATATTGGGAACATCCGGCTTTCTGGATTGCACCGGCCGTGGTTTTTGGAATTGTGATTCTGGGTGCCTTGGGCGGTTTTATTCAGGGCGTTGGTGGCACCATTGGCTTCACACATTTGGTTAACGGCCTGGAAATGACGCCGGAAGGCGGCCGTACCGGAGTAATCTATGCCACTTTTATTGGCATACAAAGTGTGTTTTTAATAGTGATGCCGTGGGTAATTTTCTTTTACCTGCTTGATGCATTATTCAGTGAACGTAAGGAACGGCATATTTTGTTTTGGAAATCTCTACCGGTTTCCGACACAGAAACGGTTATCTCAAAAGTGTTGACCGCAAGTCTGGTGATCCCGGTATGTTTTTTCCTGGGGGTATTTGTTACCAAGATTGTCGTGCTCATACTTAGCACACTGTTCATCTGGTTTGGCGGCGGTTCGGCTTATGAATTATTGTGGAAACCGGCACCGATCTTTTCTGATGTGGGCGTGAGTATTTATACAATCATTGCCTCTGGCTTATGGATGCTGCCATTCACAGGCTGGCTATTGTTTGCTTCAAGCCTGGCGAAAAAGGCACGTCCGTTCCTGTGGGCTGTATTGACACCAATCTTCATTGCGATGATGGAAGGTATCATGTTTGGTAGTAACAATTTTGTCGACATGATCGGTAACTATGTGGGCAGCTTTTTTGAAACAGCATTTCAAGTTGGCAATAGCGACCTGAATGTCGATATTGAAGGCTGGGATGATTTGCATAAACTGGATCTTCCGGATGATTTCAGTCTGACCAGTATCATTAATCCAGTTGGCCTATTAAGCTCGATCAAGCTCTGGGTTGGTGCAGCGCTTGGTTCTGCCTTTATCGCCGGTGCAATCTACCTGCGCCGCTATCGGGATGACAGTTAAATAATAATTCTTAAACAAGGACAAAGCATGAACTTTAAATACTTGCTGCTGTTAACCATACCAATGCTTTTATCTGCTTGTGTGGTTGTGATCGGCGACGATGACGGTGAATTGAGTTATGGGCATGAGCAAGACATATACAGCAGTCATCACGATAATGAATCCGAGACGCACTTATCTAATTACGCACTGCCAGAGCGTGTGCAAAACAAGTTTTCTGACGATGCCGTGTTGTTTGACCGCAATATTTCTGTGACGGCAAAAAATGGCATTGTGTATTTACACGGTGAAGTCTTCAGTCAGTCAGATCTCGACCGTGCCGTAACTTTGGCGCTGGAAGAGGAAGATGTGGTGGCAGTATCGTCCCGACTCATTCTTACCATTGCAAAATAATCCTATTCAATTAAGAAATTTTCAGGAGCATTTATGTACCATTTAACAAATTTCAAACTGGTAATTCTAGGCATGTTATTGGCCAGTTCAGCAGTTTTGCATGCCGCTGAATCCAGCAAGACTGTCGAGTTACATACAAAGCCGGACAATAATTTGATTGTTATCCAGAATATAGCTGGAAAAATTACGCTTTCGCCAAGTAGTGATAGTATGATCCACATCACCGGTACGGCCAAAGCACAGGCTAAAAACCAGAAAAAAGCAGATGAGCTGCTTGAAAGTATCGGATTTGATGAAGAAAAATTCGACGACAAAACCGTAATTTCCGTTAGCTACCCATTGGATGATTACACTGGAATTATTTACAACCCGGATGACAAAGCATCATCCTGGAACTGGGGCGGTCAAAGCAGTAGTAAATACATGGGCCAGAAAGTTCGGGTTGCACGCAAGGCCAAAGGCGTCTTTTCGAAATGGGCCGAGGTATACGCCGATTTGAACATTGCCATTCCGGCCGGTCAGAAAAGCAAAGTGCGGGTTATCTCCGGGCAAATTGATGCCAACAACATTAACAATGACCTGTCACTGGATTCCAGCTCGGGAAAGATCAATGTTAACGATTCGCGTGGCCGGCTTTCGGCGGATACCGGAAGCGGCAAGATCACTATTGAGAATTTCACTGGTGATATCGATGCCGATACTGGCTCGGGAAGCATTGTTCTCACTAATATCAATGGCAGTGCAGATGCTGATACCGGTTCAGGTAGCATCAAGATCAACAAAGTAACTGGCAATGTAAAGGCTGATACCGGCTCGGGCTCTGTGACTGTGAATGATTACCTGGGCGGCGAACTGATCGAGATTGATACCGGCTCGGGCGGAGTGCGTATCAATGGCGACCTTGGTAATGTCAATAATCTTGAGATCGACACCGGTAGTGGCAGTGTCAAAATTGTTAGCACACACGCACCTTCTCTGAAGATTGATATAGACACAGGCAGTGGCGGCATCCATGTTGATTTACCCGATCTACAAGTTAAACGTGATAAGCGCGGAACATTCATTGGCACCGTAGGTGACGGCAAAGGCCGAGCCAGTATCGATACCGGCAGTGGCAGTGTGAGCTTTAAAATGGATGACAGTTATGAGTCGGTCGCGAAACCGGTTTCTGGAAATGATAAATCAAAATCTGATCGAGCGAAAAACACTGGAAAGCCTAACCCGGAATTGGCCACCAAAGTACAAGCCGCATTAAATAAAGATGAGGATATTCGTAATGCAAATCTTGAAGTGAGCGCTGTAGGCAGTCGGGCTATTATTGCAGGCAGCATGGACAGCGTTTGGGATATCGCCAAAGCTGTCAAAATTGTCAATGATGTTGAAGGCGTTGACAATGTATCTGTCGACCTCGAACTGAATGAAGACTAGTCAACGGTTATCACGGAATTAATGATATTCGTTTTTTAATTTTTACTTACTGCGATTCAATGGATTGATGATCCCCTCGCTCCACAATTGAATCGTTTTGCTTGCCGCGGCAGCTTAGGCTTGTCGCGGCTTTTTTAATGGAGCACCTTCGCAATTAGCGTAATCGTAATCCAGTGCGATTGAATGTATAACCCGATCCTGAATCAGGTGAAGAAATTATAAATGTCGAATTACACCGGCCTCACAACATTTTCACCATAAATTCTTTAAACAGTTTGGCGCCTACAAAGGCGGTCATGTCATTAATGTCTTGCACCGGGTTGTATTCAACAATATCAGCACCCACCAATTCCACCTCAAGATCCTGGATCACCTCCAGAACCTGACGCACCGTAAGTCCCCCGGGCTCGTGGTGTGAGACTCCTGGTGCACACGACGGATCCAAAGCATCCATATCAAACGACAGATATAAAGGACCTTCGATTTCCATTTCGTCCAGGCTTTGCAAGCCGTTCCAGTTCTGCATTTCAATCACTTCCACCCCGTAACGCTCGATCTGGTCTCGTTGATGTGGATTGATCGTGCGAATACCGACCTGGATCAGGCGTTTCGCGAGGTTTTCTTCCATAATCCGGGCAAACGGACACGCATGAGAAAAGGGGTTGCCATCGAGTTCGTCGTACAAGTCCGGATGCGCATCAAAATGCAGAATGGTTATATCGGGATAGATCCGGGCGTAGGCACTAAGAATGGGATAGGTAATGGAATGATCACCACCCAGGGTTAAAACTTTGTTGCCTTCGCGAAGCTGATGCATGACCAGAGATTCAATTTTCTGAAAGGCCAAGTATTCATCGCCACACTCAATATCACCCAGATCTTTCCAGTTGTAATTCTTTTTCAGGTCCACGCCGTTTTCGGCACACCAATTCATGGATCCACTGTTCAAGGCATCGCGAATTTTTTGCGGACCCAGAGCCGTTCCGCGCAAATGCGAGGAGTTAAAGTCTAGCGGGATTCCAAGTAAGGCAACTTGCTTCATGTGAATGAATTATAACGAGAATTCCGGTTAACGCGAGAGTTATGGTATAAAGTTCTTATATGCAATTAACTAAGAATAATAAATCCGGGGTCTCTAAAGGAACCGGATGTTTAACTATTTTTGGCCTTGTGTTCCTGATCGCGGGTTTGGCGGTCGGATTTTTTGCTTTAAAGAACTTGGCCGCAAGCCTGCAAGCCAGTTCCTGGGTAGAAACGCCTGCGCAGGTAGTTTCGGCAGATCTTAAAGTCAATCATGGTGACGATTCAACTACCTATAAAGCCACTGGTAGTTTCCGCTATCAATTCAATGGCAAAACGTATACCTCCGGCAAATTATATTTCGGGTTTGGCAGTGACAATGTGGGGTCATTTCATCAGGATCTGGTGAACGATATGCGTCGTTCACAAAGTCGGCAGCAAAGCATGTCGGCCTGGGTTAATCCTGATAACCCCAGCGAAGCCGTTTTAATCAAAGATGTGCGTTGGGGTCTGTTTGGATTAATGATGTTGTTCCCGCTTTTGTTTGGTGGCGTGGGTGCCGGAATTATGTGGATAGCAAAAAGAGGGAAAAAGAAGGCTCTGGAAGAGCTGGAATTACAATCCATTTATCCGGAACAGCCATGGATGTGGCGATCTGAATGGCATACATCTGAACTCTTGAGTAACAACAAAAATTTACTCTGGTTCAGTATTGGGTTTGCAATTTTCTGGAATTCAATTTCTACACCTTTATTATTCATTCTCCCGCATGAAGTTTTAGATAAAAATAATTACCTGGCTTTAATCGGTCTCTTATTCCCGCTCGTGGGCATAGGCCTCGCAGCCTGGGCTGTGCGTAATTATTTGCAATGGAAACGCTTTGGTGAAAGCAAGCTCACCTTGCAAGAACTGCCTGCCCGACTCGGACAAACTCTGAGGGCCAACCTGCACATTCCTGCCGAGATCAAAGAGTCTGGCGAATGTCTGGTGAGAGTTGAATGCATACATAAATATACCTCAGGTTCGGGGGATAACCGCTCAACCCGTGAAGAGATTAAATGGCAAGACGAGCAAAGACTCAACATCAATCCCGCCAGTTTTAATCAGACCCATGACATGCCTTTAGTCTTTAAACTTCCAAATAACCAGCCAATCAGCGATTGGTCAATCCCGGGAAGTGAACATCTGTGGCGATTGAGCGCCGCGGTCGATTTACCGGGCGCCGATTATGCAGCAAGTTTTGAAATCCCGGTTTTCGAACCGGATGATAGTCAGGAATCTGGCGAGTCGGACTATGAAGAGCAATTTTTTGCCGAAATGCTCGACGATAATGCCAATATTGACCAGGGAGACTGGTCACGACTGAATTTCACTTTGGATCAAAATGTTCATGGCCGCCAATATATTTTTGGACGTGCTCGACTTAAAAGTATGTGCTTTGGTCTTAGCCTGATGGCATTGATCTTTGGCGGGGTCGGGATTGCGATGTTTGTTGTGGAGAACGGCAGTTCATTTATTGGCGTCGGGTTTTCATTTTTCGGGCTATTGCTCGGATGGGGAGCACTGCATCAGTGGCTGTATAGATCCGCGATAACGGTTAGCCATAATAAGCTCATCTCGCAATCAGGCTGGTTGAATGCCAACACCAAAGAATTTACCCTTGCGGACGTTAAGCGTTTGTACAAACACAGCTCAATGTCATCGGGTAATGTGAAGTACTACGGCATTTATATCGATACACCGGACAAACGAAAAATTAAGCTGGCAGAAAATCTGGTTGGCAATCGAGACGTCGACAGCCTAATGCATAAAATTGCCAATGAGTTTGGACTGGATGGTGCCCTAGTCTATTGACGGGGTGCGCATAGTCACGAATTCTTCCGCGGCGGTTGGATGAATTCCGATGGTGGCATCAAACACTGCCTTAGTTGCTCCCGCTTTCATGGCCACGGCCAAGCCCTGAATGATCTCGCCGGCATCCGGTCCGATCATGTGTATACCAAGCACTTCATCGCTTTCTTTATCCACGATCAATTTCATAAAACTTTTTTCCGGGTTTCCCGACAAGGTGTGTTTCATCGGACGAAAACGTGATTTATAAATGCATAACTCGTGAGTGTCGTGCGCATCTTGTTCGTTTAAACCAACTGTCGCAATATTTGGCTGACAAAAAACGGCCGTGGCCAGATCATCGTAATCGACGGTTCGAGGCTGATTGCCAAATTGCGTGTAGGCAAACGCCATACCTTCTTCTAAAGCCACCGGGGTTAGTTCGGGAGTATCAATAATATCGCCTACCGCATAAATTGAAACCTCGCTAGTTTGAAACTCTTCATTCACCTGGATCTTGCCATTAGAATCCAGTTCGACATTGACTGTATCCAGGCCAAGATCATGCAACATGGGTTTGCGTCCTGTAGCATACATAATCGCATCAGCTTGCATCGTCGAACCGTCGTTCAAGTGTGCGCTTAATTGTCCATCAGTGTTTTTCTCTATGCGACGAATATTGCTTTCCAGTTTTAGTTTGATGTTTTTATTGAGTAATTCTTCAGAAATGATTTCGCTAATGTCTGTATCAAAATGGCGTAATATTTTCGGTCCACGATATATCAATGTTGTATCAACACCCAAGCCTTGATAGATTCCGGCGAATTCCACTGCGATGTAACCACCACCCACGATCAATATTTTTTTAGGAAGCTTGTCCAGATAAAAGGTTTCGTTGGAAGTTATGGCGTGTTCACTGCCCTCAAACTCTGGCACATCAGGCCAGCCACCAACCGCTAATAAGATCTTTCCAGCGGTAATGGTTTTACCGTTGATCGCCACGGAGTTTGGACCTGTGACGCGGGCACGACCCTTGATAATCTCACAGCCGGCATTTTCCAGCAGTCGCCGATAAATTCCATTCAGTCGTTCAATTTCTTTGGTTTTGTTGTCGCGTAAAGTTGCCCAATCAAAATCTGGTGCTTTACCCATGTTCCACCCGAATCCCTCGGCATCGTGAAAGTCCTCTGAGAAATGTGAGGCATACACAAATAATTTTTTAGGTACACAACCTACATTCACACAGGTCCCGCCCAGATAACGTTCTTCCGCCACCACGACTTTGGCTCCAAAACCGGCTGCCATACGCGCAGCACGCACCCCGCCCGAACCGGCTCCAATTACAAAAAGATCGACATCGTAGTTCAAAATTTGTACCTGTAAATTGTTGATATTTAACTATATTTCATACAGTTTACCGCAAACTGCAAAAACAAGTTATCTGACCCTGATATTGCATAATATTGCTATCGACTAATATATCGATTATTCTAGATATATGGATATTAATACTGCCACACCGATTTTCGCCGCCCTGGCCCATGCAACCCGCTTAAGGGTATTCCGAAGCCTGGTTGAAGCTGGCCCGGATGGTTTATCGGCGGGACAGATCGCGGCGCAATTAAATGTTGTGCAAAACACCATGTCATCACACCTCAATACACTGACTCAAAACCATTTGATCACTAAACAACGCAATGGGCGCAAACTCATTTATCGGGCCAATTATGAATGCATGAGTGATGTCATTACCTTTTTATTACAAGACTGCTGCAACGGTTCGCAAAATGTTTCCGAATCGGTGAGTGCAGCAATAGCCTGTAACTAATTTAAATTAATCCACATTTTCGCATTGGAGTAAATCATGAAACGCTTTCACGTAAACCTGAATGTCGCCGACCTCGACAAGTCCATACTGTTTTATACCAACTTGTTCAAGCAGGAACCGAGTGTCATTAAAGACGATTACGCCAAATGGATGCTCGAGGATCCGAGAGTAAATTTGGCCATTAACACACGCGGTGGCAAACTCGGCGTTGATCATCTTGGCATACAAGCCGAGAACGCAGCAGAATTTTCCGAGATAGAACAACAACTCACCGCGGCCGAAATGGAAATTTTTGATCAGGGTAAAACCACCTGTTGTTACGCCGAATCCGATAAAGCCTGGGTTCTGGATCCGGATGGTGTTTCCTGGGAAACATTTTTAACCGTGGGTGAGGCAACGACCTATAACGGTCAGTC
>JABDMI010000014.1 GCA_013001575.1 Gammaproteobacteria bacterium | reverse complement strand
AAAACACTGGTGTGATGTTCATCGATCATCTTGGACCAGTTCAGAGTGAGTATGGATTCATTGCTGTCAGTATTTCCATCAGATGCAAATGCTTTGCGATGGGCAGTGTAAAAACTGACTCCGGAAGCATATTCACGGTGCGTCAGCGGTATACCGGAATACGCGGCACAACCATTTGCCGCCGAGATACCCGGAACCACTTGAAAAGGGATACCTTCTTTGGCTAACTCCTGAATCTCTTCACCTCCTCGTCCAAACACGAATGGGTCACCCCCTTTGAGTCTGGCTACAGACTTTCCGGCACGGGCATAGCGCACCAGCAATTTACTTAGCTCTTCCTGAGGAATGGTGTGTTGATCCCTACGCTTACCAACATAGACCATCTCGGCCTCACGACGACATAATTCAAATATGCCACTGGGTACTAATCGGTCGTAGAGGACCACGTCTGCTTTTTGCAGTAAACGTTGCGCCCTGAAGGTCAAAAGATCCGGATCGCCCGGTCCGGCTCCAATCAGATAAACTTCGCCAATGCGACTCGATAGATCAGTCACCTTATCCTTGTATCTATCAACTTCGTTCTCTAAAAGTTGTTGAGCTACTTTATGATTACCTGAAAGCACAGTCTCTCCGATTGCCCCATCAATGACATCCTCCCAAAAGCGACGACGTTCGCGATCATTGCCAACGACTGTTTTAACTCTTTCACGAAAGCGCCCCAATAGATCCGCCAGTTTGCCAAAGGCCGTGGGAATAAATGTTTCGATGCGCGCCTTTATGTAACGTGCAAGAACGGGAGAACGCCCCCCGGTTGAAATGGCGATTACGACTGGATCACGGTCAACGATGGCTGGAAGAATGAAACTGCACAATTCGGTTTTGTCAGCAACATTACATGGGATACCGCGCTGGTTGGTATCTTGGAACACTTGCTGGTTCACCTCATCATTATCCGTGGCCGCGATCACCAAATGCTTGTTGTCCAAAAATTCGGAATCATAATTTGCGATGCTATATTTGAAGCCATTTTTTGCGATCAGCTTCTGCATCGCAGGTGAAAGCTCAGGACTGACCACATGAATATTGGCTCCCGATTTTTGCACTAATGCAGCTTTGCGCGAGGCGATTACGCCGCCACCGATAATCAAGGCATTGCGACCGTGCATTTGCATAAAAATAGGTAAATAATCCACTATGCTTGACCCTCTAGAGTGTTCATCTGGATTAGTTGACGTAATTCCGGAATACACGACCCACAATTAGTTCCGGCACGCAGTGACTGACCAATGGCATCAGGCGTCGTTAACTGTTGCGAAACAATCGCATTGATCAGGGTATTACGTCCTACGGAGAAACATGAACAAACGATCGGCCCACCTTCACCGGATGTCGATTCACCAATGAGTAGACTCTGCATATCGCTCGGATCCAGGATCTGCACGGCAAAAAGTGGTTTGATCCAGTTAAGATTTCCGATTGCAGCTTTTAGTCGTATATAGGCAACCGTATGCAAGCGCCCTTCCTGGATCCAAATAAAGCGGAAGCAGCCTTGCTCATTATCTAAATGTTTTAATAGAGAAATTGTCAGATTCTTATCGTTAAAAAGCCTGTCTGCCCAGACCGACCAATTCTCAGGTACATTCAAACCTGAAATATGGAACAGATCGCAATTTTGTCCCGGCGTATATGACCAATAATCAAATGTCTTAAGCTCAATAGTTTCGCGACTCAGTATCACAGCCGACCAGGCGATATTGATCGGTTTGATACTAACCGGAGTAAATTTAAACTCCGGCTGCCCGGATAGCGTATCTGTATGTGGATTGACCAAGCGATCGATCGATCCTGCCGAGGTGTATTGAGCATTCCAATGCATCGGTATAAATATTTCACCGGGTTGCACATCATCACTGATCTTTGCTTTCAAATGGGTATGATTGAAACGACTTTTAACTTCAACCAATCCTGTGGGCTCGATCGAATACTTTTTAGCATCGAGCGGATGAATATTGACATAGGATTCGGACACATGATCAAGTAAACGTGCAGACTTTGCCGTGCGGGTCATAGTGTGCCACTGATCACGTACTCTGCCTGTGTTTAGTGATAACGGGTAATTTGCACTGGTTTGTTCAGCAGTACCGGATGAACTAATGGGAATAAACTGAGCACGACGATTCAGGGTATAAAAATCGCCGTCACTAAACAAGCGTTTAGCTTGAATTACATCATTGTCAACCCCGACACGCGTTGTTTTACTCTGTGGCCATTGAAAGGGCGTCAGTTGATCGTATGCGCTGTCATTAATGGCTTCATAAGCGCTGATATCGAATGCACGCGAACGCGCATTCTCAAAACCGGACAGTGCGGCATGCTCACGGAAGATATCAGCAGCACTGTTATATGGGAACAAACGCTCATAACCCATCGCGCGTGCGACTTCAGTGACGATCCACCAGTCCGGTTTTGCCTCGCCCATTGCCGACAGGAATGGACGTTGTCTTGATATCCTTCTTTCTGAATTTGTGACTGTGCCATTTTTTTCGCCCCAGCCAATTGCCGGAAACAACACATTGGCACATGCAGTAGTATCGGTTTTTGCCATACAGTCAGAAACCACGACCAGTTCACACTGTTCAAGTGCTCGTTTCACCTTTTGAGCATTCGGCATACTGGCAACAGGATTGGTACTCATGATCCAGATTGCTTTTACCTTACCTTCCGCCACTGCATTGAACATATCAACGGCTTTCAGGCCCGCTTGTTCGGCAAGCCTGTCAGATTGCCAAAAGCGCCGGACTTTATCACGGCTTGTCGGTACGAAATCCATATGTGCCGCCAGTTGATTGGCTAAACCACCTACCTCACGACCGCCCATAGCATTCGGTTGACCGGTCATTGAAAACGGCCCCATACCGGCTTTGCCGAGACGACCAGTTGCCAAATGCACGTTAATGATACTGTTAACTTTATCCGTTCCGACAGTAGCCTGATTGACACCTTGCGAAAACAGACTCAAGGTTTTTTTCTGACTGGCAAACAGTTGATAAAATGCCTCCACCGCACGTTGACTCAGTCCACAGGCCTCAGCAACCTCTGGTAAGGATGGAGCTTGCTGTCGTGCACTCGCCAATGTTTGCTCGAAGCCATCGGTAAAGCTCTGAATGTATTCACTATCCAGTAGATCATTTTGTTCGCAGTAAACCAACAGCCCATTAAATAAAATACTATCGGTTCCGGGTTTGATTGGCAGATGTAACTCCGCATCCTGACAGGTTGCTGTGCGTCGCGGGTCTATAACCACCATAACGAGCTCGGGTCGCTGCTGGCGCGCCTGAATGATCCGCTGATAAATGATCGGGTGACACCAGGCCAAATTGGAACCAATCAGAATAATAAGGTTCGCTTCATCCAGATCCGTATAATCGCATGGCACGATATCGCCGCCGAAGGCTCGCTTATAACCAACCACCGTTGACGCCATGCACAAGCGTGAATTTGTGTCGATGTTGGCACTGCCCACAGCACCTTTCATGAATTTATTTGCAACGTAGTAGTCTTCAGTCAGTAACTGACCGGAGGCATACACCGCAACCGAATCCGGGCCGTACTTTTTTATGATTTCAGAAAAACCATTAGCTACATACTTGATGGCATGATCCCAGGATGTTGTAACACCATTGACCTGAGGCTTTAGCAAACGTCCTTGGCTATCAATCGTTTCCGCTAACGCGGCACCCTTGGAGCATAAACGGCCAAAATTTGCCGGATGCTCCTCATCGCCCTTAACTGTTACATGACCATCCACTGTAGAAACAACTACACCACAACCAACACCGCAATAGGGACAAGTGGTTTTAATTGTTGAAGCATGTTTTATTACAGCGGCCAATTTAATCTATGGCCTTAAGTGGACCAATAAATACCAGATCGTTATAGACTTTAACTGAATAGACTGGTATTTGAAATTGCTCATCATCAATACATTGTCCGGTAATCAGACTGTATTGTTTTTTATAAAGTGGTGAAGCAACTATGGGCTCACCCTTATGATCACCAACAATTCCACGCGACAGTACATGTGCTTTGCCATGTGGTTCGTAATTACTGAGTGCATACAACTGATAATTTCTTTTGTCGCTGAGAGAAACAATCTTGAAGATCGCAACCTGCTGACCGTCTATCAACGCACAAGCGCCAACGCTGTCCACTAGGCGATCAACATGACAGACACTCACCCAGATTGGATCTTCCGGTATCTGTGAATGAGACCCTGCAAACGCCACTTGAGCTGTCGTTATCATGCTTCCATTTCCTCTTTATGTGATAGCTTGACCAGTTCATTTTCTTCCGCGGGCCGTATCTGATCACGCTCATTGACAAAAACAATGGATGAATCTTTGACTGGTGAGTTAATAAAAGGCATAAAAGTGTTTACTTTTACCGGATCTTTAAGTGAAGTTTTCCATTCACACTGGTAGTTATCCACCACGAGTTGCATTTGTGCCTCGAGGGTTTCGGCAATTCCCAGACTATCTTCACAAACAACCTCTTTCAGATAGTCCAGTCCCCCTTCCAAATTTTCCAGCCAGACTGACGTTCTTTGAAGTTTATCTGCGGTTTTGATATAGAACATTAAGAAGCGATCAATATATTTGATCAAGGTCTCATCGTCTAAACCTGTCGCAAGCAGATCAGCATGCCGTGGTCGCATCCCGCCGTTGCCGCAGACATATAGGCTCCAGCCCAGTTCTGTTGCGATCACACCCACATCCTTGCTTTGCGCCTCGGCACATTCGCGTGTACAACCGGAAACTGCAAACTTGAGTTTATGCGGTGAACGCAAACCTTTATAGCGATTCTCGATATTGATCGCATTGCTCATACTATCCAGTACACCATAGCGACACCAGGTACTTCCCACACAGGCTTTAACGGTACGAACCGACTTACCATAGGCGTGCCCGGTTTCAAATCCAGCAGCGATCAATTCAGCCCAAACCAAGGGTAATTGCTCTGAGGTCGCACCAAACAGGTCGATTCGCATACCGCCTGTGATCTTGGTATAGAGATTGTATTTTTTAGCAACTTGACCGAGTACGATTAGCTTATCGGGTGTGATCTCACCAGCAGGAATCCGTGGCACGATCGAATACGTACCATTCTTCTGCATATTAGCCAACATGCGATCATTAGTATCTTGCAAACCCTGGTTTTTACCATCCAGAATATATTGATTCCAGCATGACGCAAAGATCGAAGCCAGTGTCGGTTTACAGATCGCACAACCTAAACCTTTACCATGTTTGGCAAGCATGTCATCAAAAGATGCGATCTTCTCAACCCGCACCAAATGGTATAACTCCTGTCGCGTATACGGAAAATGCTCACAGATACTTTTATCAACTGATATACCCTGCTTCTCTAATTCATTATTAAGCACAGAGGTCGTTAGCGCAGCGCAACCACCACAACCGGTGCCCGCTTTGGTGCAACTTTTCAATTGCGCCATACTGCAGGCTCCGTCAGCAATGGCTGAGCAGATGTCCAGTTTTGTGACATTATGACAAGAACACACTTGCGCGCTATCTGGAAGATTATCGACACCGATACCAACCATAGGATCACCTGCATCGGGGATCAATAGACTCACAGGATTCTCGGGAATATCCATGTCATTCAGATACAACTGCAACATCACATCATAGGTCTCAGTATCACCGACTAGAATCGCTCCCGTTAAGCGTGTTCCCTCTGAGTTGACCACGATCTTTTTATAGATCTGATTCGGCTCGTCATTGAATACATACGCCTTTGCACCTGCTGCCTGTGCATGCGCATCACCAATACTGCCTACATCGACACCCAGTAGTTTGAGCTTGGTGCTCATGTCGGCTCCGGCAAATGATCGCGAGTTATCAACAATCTGTGAAACAGCCGTTTCTGCCATACGATAACCCGGTGCAACTAAACCATAGATGAAATCTTGATAGGATGCACACTCACCAATTGCTAAAATATTCTCATCCGAACTCATACAATATTCGTTAACTTTTACTCCTCCGCGCGCACCCAGTTCCAACCCCGCATCGCGTGCGAGCTGATCATAGGGGCGAATACCCGCCGAGAAGACGATTAAATCGGTTTCCAGCTCCCCGCCATCCGCGAAAGACATTTTCAAACGTGACTGATCACCGGCCGTTATGGTTTGTGTCGCTTTACTGGTATGTACCTTTACACCGAGCGCTTCGATCTTTCGACGCAGCATCGAACTGCCGTCTTGATCAAGTTGAACGCCCATCAAACCGGGGGCAAACTCAACCACATGTGCTTCCAGCCCCAGGTTTTTCAAAGCATTTGCACACTCCAGTCCCAGTAAGCCACCACCGACAACAACACCAGTCTTGGCATCACGCGCTGAAGCTTTAATTGCATCCAGATCTTCCAGTGTTCGATATGCCAGACAATGTTCAAGGTCATTACCCTGAATGGGTGGAATAAATGCGTATGAACCAGTTGCAAGCACCAGCTTATCGTATTGAAAAACTGCACCACTCTCTGTAGTGACCTGTTTGCTTTCACGATCCAACTCAGTAACAAAATCACCAAAGTGATATTTGACTTGCAAAGTGTCGTAATACTCTGTGGTCGTCATCGCAAGATCAGATGGCTCCTTACCATCAAAAACCTCGGAGAGATGAACACGATCATAGGCTGGTACGGTCTCGCCACCCAGCACAGTAATCTCAACATCAGCGTCGGAATTAGCCAGTGTTTCAACAAAGTGATGTCCTACCATACCGTTGCCAATCACCAGGATCTTCGTTTTATTCATATTCGGATACTTTTATTTTGTCACTTAAATAAGTGTTTTATGCGGCTTCTTTTGAAGCACCTGTAACGACAGACAGCTCATCACTGATTTTTTCTTTATCGCTTTCCTGAGTAACGCCTTCTTCTATTCCTGACTGATTATGAAAACTACGATCATGCAGAAAGCGTAATACTTCCGCACGGTAATGGTTATAGTCAGCATTATTAGCTAGTTCGAGACGGTTGCGCGGACGCGGCAAAGTGACTTCAAGTATCTCACCAATTTTCGCGGCCGGACCATTGCTCATCATCACGATCCGATCTGATAACAATACGGCCTCATCGACATCATGTGTGATCATGATTACCGTGTTTTTGAGATCATTTTGAATTTCCATTAATGAGTCTTGCATATGAGCGCGCGTCAGTGCGTCCAGTGCGCCAAAAGGTTCATCCATTAATAACACTTTAGGATTCATGGCAAGCGCACGTGCAATGCCCACTCGTTGCTTCATGCCGCCGGAAAGTTCTGCCGGGCGCTTATCGGATGCATGTGCCATGTGAACCAACTCCAGATTGTGGAGTATCCATTTATGTTTTTCTTGCTTGCTCAAATCCTTGCGTACTGAATTCACAGCCAAAGCCACATTATCGAAAGCCGTGAGCCATGGAAGTAAAGAATGATTTTGAAAAACCACAGCACGATCGGGTCCTGGAGCGTTGACTTCCTTGCCCTCAAGGATGACTCCACCCAGCGTTGCTTGATTTAGTCCTGCCACAACATTCAAGACCGTCGATTTACCACAACCGGAATGACCAATAATGGAAACAAACTCACCCTCAGATATCTTCAAGTCAATTCCGTCCAATGCACGGAATGCACCGTTCTTGGTAGGAAAATCAACCACTAATTGCGAGATTTCCAAAAATACATTAGCCATAATCAATCCTCAATTAATATTCAATAGTTGGTATCAATGAATCTTTTAAGCAACTCTACGGTTAGCACAGAAATTAGCGTAATTCGATAGATTTATCATAGGAAAAACGCCGTTGCAGGATCAGCATTATGCGATCAAGCAGAAATCCGATGATGCCTATCACAAACACCGCCACCATAATTCGACCCAGCGAATTGGAGCTTCCATTTTGAAACTCATCCCAGACGAACTTCCCTAAGCCGGGATTCTGAGCAAGCATCTCAGCTGCGATCAAAACCATCCAACCTACACTTAACGACAAGCGCAAGCCTGTAAAGATCAAAGGCATTGCCGATGGCAACACGATCTTACGTACTTTCGTCCACCAATCGAGGCGTAATACCTTGCCAACATTCAATAGATCTTTATCAATACTGGCCACGCCAACGGCCGTATTGATCAAAGTCGGCCACAGAGAACACAATGTCACAGTGATTGCTGAGGTGATAAAGGCCTTTTCGAACATTGGATCATCTGAGACGTACACAGCGCTGACTACCATCGTAACGATTGGCAGCCATGCCAGCGGAGAGACCGGCTTGAAGATTTGAATCAAGGGATTCAAGGCTTGATAGAATGACTTACTTAATCCACAAAGAATGCCTACCGGAATCGCAAAAATTGCCGCCAACGCAAAGCCGCTGAAAACGGTTAACAAACTCGTAATGATCTGATCAAAGAATGTTGGCTTACCGGTGTATTTACGTAACTTGACCTCAGCATTAGGATTAGCCGCGAGTTTCTCAACATTACGTACTTCCTGACGCTGATAAAAGGCTTTAGCTTTTTCACGCTCATTCTGATGTTCGATCACCAGAACTTTAAATTGCTGCGCGACTTCGACCGGGCCCGGAACGTTGCCTAAACTCGTGACAATATTATTGGACGCAACCGACCATAAGATCAAGAAAACAAAGATGGCCACCATCGGCGGGATCAATGCACTTGATTTTTCGGATATCAGCTCACGTAGTTCATTGAAGGAAAAGCCTTTGAACGTATTGAGACCAGAATCTACAGTCGCTTCATTTGCACTCATAAAATACCCTTGATTGACCGTCTAATATGCACTTAGTCCAAAACCTGTTCGTTGCTAAGTCCGATACTAAATTTACTCAAGTATTCATTCGGCTTACTGCCATCATAGGTAATATCATCAATAAATTCTGACTGTGGAGGCTTATAACCATTGGTTGTTGGGATATCTGTACTTGCAATTTTTCCTTCTGCGATCAACTCATTCGCCGCTTCAAGATAAAGATCAGGGCGATAGACTTTTGCGGCGATCTCTTTGTACCAATCATCACTCTTGGGTTCGGCAATCTGTCCCCAGCGTCGCATTTGGGTTAAATACCAAATCGCATCACTGTAATAAGGATAGGTCGCAAAGTAGCGATAGAACACATTGAAATCCGGTACCGAACGTTTGTCCCCTTTCTCATACTCGAAAGTACCTGTCATGCTATTCGCGATGACTTCCACATCAGCACCGACATAATCCGGCTTAGAGAGAATACGCACCGCTTCCATACGGTTCTTATTGCTATCTTCGTCCAGCCATTTAGCAGCACGGATGACTGCTTTAAGAAATGCCTTATGGGTGTTGGGATGTTTCTCTGCCCACTCCTTGGTCACACCAAATACTTTTTCAGGATTGTTTTTCCAAATCTCGTAATCTGTTATTACAGGCACGCCGATCCCTTTAAATACCGCCTGCTGATTCCAAGGCTCACCGACACAATAACCATAGATCGTTCCTGCTTCCATAGTCGCAGGCATTTGCGGAGGTGGCGTCACAGAAAGTAGGACATCCGCATCGATCTGCCCACTGGTATCGCCTTTCTTCGGCGCATAGAATCCTGGATGAATACCGCCTGCTGCTAACCAATAACGTAGTTCATAGTTATGCGTGGACACTGGGAAAACCATCCCCATCTTGAAAGGCTTACCTTCCTGAATGTAGTCATCAACGACTGGTTTGAGGTAGTCAGCCTTAATCGGATGCACCGGTTTTCCATCCGCTTGTGGGATATGCTCTTTCATGGCCTCCCAGACGTCATTGGAAACAGTAATTCCATTACCATTGAGATCCATACTGAATGCGGTGATGATGTCGGCCTGAGTACCATAACCAATGGTAGCTGCTAAGGGCTGACCCGCCAACATGTGAGCACCGTCAAGTTCTCCATCAATTACACGATCGAGCAATACTTTCCAATTAGCTTGTGCTTCTAGAGTGACATATAAACCTTCATCCTCAAAATATCCCTTTTCATAAGCGATCGCCAAAGGCGCCATATCGGTTAATTTAATAAACCCGAACTTAAGATCTTCTTTTTCAAGTGCAGAGGACTTGGTGGGAGAGCTTTCTGGGGCGACTTCCTTCACAATCTCTACTGTTTTATTAGAGGTTTTTTCAGAAGAACAATTTGTTAACGAAATAAACAGGACTGCCACAACGATTGATTTTAAAAATACGGACAAACTACTTTTTTCAACTAAAGCTCTCACTCAATACCCCTTATTGATTTATTAACTGGAATCCTGTCGGTCACTAAACCCCAGCAGATCTCATCTATACACCAAACAAACCATGTGCCAACTATCCAGAAACATTTTCAAGTCACTGTTTTAATTTAATAATTTGAATTGCGTTCTCAATTTAAAGAAAAAGAAGTTCACTACAAAAGTGCAACCAATCTTATAAATGCACTAGGGGTTACAAGCAAAAGATTTATTCACGCCCTTTTTAAGTGCAATAATGTTCTTAAACACTCCCAAACAAGAAAAGGTGATTTCGTAAATTACAAATAAAGCAACAAAATTATTTTTGCATCAGATGCTAAATAGCAGTTGCAGATATAGGTATCAACTCATCGTCTGAGTTATGCTTAATGAAGTTTCCATTTATCGGGGTAGAACCATTATCAGTATTATGGATTTTGAGTAGTTCAAATGTTATCCAGAAGTAAGTTTGGGAAACGAAAAGCTCAGTAAGGCATATGGCGGTCATTTACGGTTAAAACAACAACCTCTATGACAGAAACATGCACAAATCTAACTTTGATTGATTGAAAAAATACAATGCCTAATTCTTGCAAAAATCTAATTGCAAAAACACACCCAGAGAAGATTTAAGACAGTAGAACAACAAAAGCCACACACCCTCAAACAGGATGTATGGCTTATGAAAGAATGGTGGGCCCGGTAGGACTCGAACCTACGACCAAGGGATTATGAGTCCCCTGCTCTAACCAACTGAGCTACAGGCCCCGCATTATTTTATTGGCGAAATTGCAGCGCCGAATTTTTTTTACTTGCCTTCGTCGAGGAAGCTGCGTAATTGCTCGGAACGTGATGGATGACGCAGTTTGCGTAAAGCCTTGGCTTCGATTTGACGAATACGTTCACGCGTAACATCAAACTGTTTGCCCACTTCTTCCAGGGTGTGGTCGGTATTCATATCGATACCAAAACGCATACGCAAAACTTTGGCTTCGCGTGGTGTCAAACTCGAGAGTACGCTTTGGGTTGCTTCACCCAGGCCTTCCGATGTGGCTGAATCACTTGGTGACAACACCGAGAAATCCTCAATGAAATCGCCCAAGTGCGAATCTTCATCGTCGCCGATCGGGGTTTCCATGGAGATTGGTTCTTTGGCAATCTTGAGAACCTTGCGGATCTTGTCTTCCGGCATTTCCATCTCGATGGCCAATTCTTCAGGCGTGGCTTCACGACCCATTTTTTGCAGCATCTGACGCGAGATACGGTTTAACTTGTTAATCGTTTCGATCATGTGAACCGGGATACGAATGGTACGCGCCTGATCCGCGATGGAACGCGTGATCGCCTGACGGATCCACCAGGTGGCATAGGTCGAGAACTTGTAACCACGACGGTATTCAAATTTGTCCACGGCTTTCATCAAGCCGATGTTGCCTTCCTGGATCAGATCGAGGAATTGCAAACCACGGTTGGTGTATTTTTTCGCGATCGAGATCACCAAACGCAAGTTGGCTTCGATCATTTCTTTTTTCGCACGACGCGCACGCGCTTCACCGAGTGATAACTGACGGTTTAGCTCTTTGATCTCGGTAATACCAAGACCCGTCACACCTTCCATATGCACCAGTTTTTTCTGGATACGTAACAAGTCATTCTTCATTTTTGACAAGGTAGACGAATGTTTGCGTTTGGCGCGAATGTGTTTATCCAGCCATTCAAGGTTGGCTTCATTGCCTTTGAAACTGTTGATAAAGTCTTTACGCGGCATGCCGGCAACCTGAACACACATACGCATGATCTCGCGCTCTTGCACCCGGATACTATTGATCTGGGCCTTAAAGAACCAGATCAGTTTGGCAAGGGCGTTGGTCGGGAACTTGATGTCGAGGAACAGATCGGAAACTTTTTTGCGTTGCTTGATCACATCAGGATCGCTTACGCCCTTTTCTTCCAGCATAGGACGATACTTTTCAAAGGCACGCTTGAGTTTTTTCAGATGCTTGATCAACTCTTCCGGCGGCGCGATATTTTTAGTCGGATCGTTCTCATCGGTCATTTCATGGGCTGGCGGCGGAATGCGGTCGCCCATGTCTTCCGGGGTGAAGTCCACGATCAGGTCAACCAAACGCATTTCTTCATTCTGCACCAGGTCAAAACGTTCCAACACCCACTCGATCGTGGTTGGCATCATCGACAAGGCCATCCGCATACGGTTAATGCCTTCTTCGATACGTTTGGCAATGGCAATCTCGCCTTCACGGGTCAAGAGATCCACGGTACCCATTTCACGCATGTACATGCGTACCGGGTCGGTGGTCCGGCCAAGTTCCAGTTCAAACGAGGTAATGGCTGCAACCGCTTCTTCTTCGGCGTCTTCATTGTCCGTTGCGGCGGCGTCATTCAAGAGCAACTCTTCGGCATCCGGTGCGGTTTCACACACTTTGATGCCCATGTCGTTGATCATGTTGATGATGTCGTCGATCTGCTCCGGGTCGACCATTTCATTCGGGAGGTGATCATTCACTTCCGCATAGGTCAAATATCCCTGCTCTTTGCCGAGGGCGATCAGGTCTTTCAATTGGGACTGTGGTTGCTTTTGTGCTTGGGACATATTGTTACCTAAAAATGCCGGCCAGATTTTGTGGCCAAAAAAACAAAATGTATTGGCTGACAGCCCGGGATTCGCGACCTCGAAATGACGGTGAGAATGCCGCAAGGGCTGGAAGCTCAATACAAACGAGTGATTATACGTTTCTGACCCGCTTTGCACCAGATAATTCTGTTGTTTTGCCCGGAAATTTCGTGGTTTTTCGGGATATTGGCCAATTCTTGCCAGCAACAGATGTCTGGCCCAATGCTTTAGATGAGTAGCCCGGGGGTGATTTTCAAGGGCGCTCGCTCAATAAACTGGCCAATTCCTGCTTTTCCTGCTGGTCAAGACCGCTGTTACGACTCTTGGCCAGTAATTCTTCAAGCCGTTTTTCATGTGATTGTTTAATGCTCAACTTGTGCATCAGGTCCTCAAATTCAGCACGCGCGGCGTCCTCGGTTTCCAGGATCAATTCACGCGTGACGAGTTTGTTCAGGGCACTGGCGTGTGGATGCTCACGAAAACGTTCGAGTAATGCCGGTGTGTTCAGGTCGGGTTCGGCGTGCAAAACTTCGAGCACATTAACCAACATTTTCACTCCGGGCTGATCTTCACTCAAACTTTCGATGTGATCAAAATTTTGTGCCAGGGCCGGGTATTGCAGCAAGTAACTCAAGGCCTGACGCACCAGCCCGCCACGTTGATCCGAACGCCCGGCGGACTTTGTACCACCGCGCTGACTGGGTCGCGAATTTGTGGACTTACCGTTGGGTTTGATCAGGCGTTGTTGCAATTGCTTGACATCGGTGCCGACCAATTCAGCCAGGCGCCCCAGCATGAGATCGCGGTACACACCTTGCGGGATCTTGTTGATCAGGGGTTTGGCGCGTTCCGCCAAACTGGCGCGTGCATCCAGATGATCCATGTTGAGGTCTTCACTCAAATGCCCGAACAAAAATTCGGATAAGGGTGTGGCCTTGTCCAACTCTTGCTCGAATCGGGTTTGTCCGAACTCTCTTACAAAACTGTCCGGGTCATGCCCGTCGGGTAAGAATAAGAACATTAAAGCACGACCTTCACGCAAGACCGGTAAGGCATTTTCCAGGGCTTTCCAGGCGGCTTTGCGTCCGGCCCGGTCTCCGTCAAAACAGAAGATCACTTTGTCACAAGTACGAAACAGGATCTGCACGTGTTCGGTGGTGGTTGCTGTACCCATGGTCGCAACCGCGTAACTCACACCGTGTTGCGCCAGTGCGATCACATCCATGTAGCCCTCGACCACTACAATTCTTTCCAGGTGTCGGTTGGCCTGTTTGGCCTCGTACAATCCGTAGAGTTCTTTGCTTTTGTGAAATAGCGGGGTTTCCGGCGAGTTCAGATACTTGGCACCTTTGTCGTCGTTTTGTAAAACCCGGCCACCAAAACCAACAATGCGTCCGCGACTGTCGCGGATCGGGAACATGATGCGCCCGCGAAAACGATCATACACTTTGCCCTTATCGTTCTCGCTCAACATGCCCAGGGTTTTTAAACGACTCTTGTCAGCATCGCTTTTACCAAACCGGGTCATGACACTGTCCCAGGCATTGGCCACCGATCCCACCCGATAGTCGGCGGCAATCTTCCCGGTTAAGCCACGCGCCTTGAGATAACTTTTTGCCGCTTCATCCTGCTTGAGTTGTTCCTGATAGAACTGGGCAATTTTTTCCATGGTCACGTGCAAAGGCTTCATTTGACTTTGCTGACGCGAGGCGCGCTCGTCTCTGGGTACTTGCATGCCCATGCGTTGCGCGAGTTCTTCGATGGCTTCCACAAAACCAAGATGGTCATAGGCCATCAAAAAGCCCAGAGCCGTACCGTTTTCGCCGCAACCAAAACAGTGGTAGAACTGTTTGTCCGGACTTACCGTGAAGGACGGGGTTTTTTCGTCATGAAAGGGGCAACAGGCTTTGTATTCCTTGCCGGCTTTGCGCAACTGCACCCGCGATCCGACTATATCCACGATATCGGCGCGCGCGAGAATCTCGTCTATAAAATGTTGGGGGATTGAGCCTGCCATAAGCCGCTTATGTTCTCATACTTTGGCGCAAAATTTGGCGAGCGGTGATCTGACTTGCGCGATCAGGCTCCAAGCTTGGCCTTGATCATGCCACTGATCGCGCCCATGTCGTCCAGTCCACTGGTGCTGGCACGCACTATGCCCATGACCTTACCCATGTCTTTCATGCTCGCAGCTCCGGTATCGGCGATGGCTTTTTCGATCAGTGTCGTGACCTCTTGCGGTGTCAAAGCGGCTGGCATAAATTCACCAATAATGGCGAGCTCGGCTTTTTCAATCTGTACCAGATCGTCGCGTCCGGCTTTTTCAAACTGGGCAATCGAATCTTTACGTTGTTTGGTCATTTTTTCCAAAACGGCAAGTGTGCGGGCGTCGTCCAGTTCCACGCGCTCATCAACCTCGATCTGTTTGATCGCTGCGGTAACCATGCGCAAGGTAGCCAGACGCTCTTTCTGTTTGCTTTTCATGGCCTTGATAACTTCGGCTTTAATGGTTTCTTTTAATGACATGTTGCTTACACTCGTTAGTTGTGGAAATAAATGTTTCGGGAAATAAAAAAAGGCTCAACGCATCACGCCGAGCCTTTATAAACTGGTATTAGATCAGCGTGTGGATCAATACATGCGCTTAACGCGGTTTTGCATACGTGAAACTTTTTTCATTTCGCGTTTGACCGCAGCCGCTTTTTTACGTTTACGTTCCTGGGTCGGCTTTTCATAAAACTCGCGAGCACGCAGCTCAGTCAGAATTCCGGCTTTTTCACAGGCACGTTTAAAACGACGCAAGGCGCCATCAAAATGTTCGTTTTCTTTTACGCGTACGCTAGGCATACAAATCACTTCCTATCGGGTGGTGGACAGATTTTCTGTCACTGGCTAAATTAAGGGCGCAAATTCTAAGCGTAAGCGCGTAAAATTGCAAAGATTTCGCGGCAAAACGCGGCAGAACACTCTATTTCAGACCCTTTTATTCACCCCGGGTTCTAAAAAAGTCGGTTTTTCCGCTGTTTTTAGCCATTTATAGCAAGATTTGAGCCCCTGAATTGGGATGAGACTGGTAAGAATATGCGTGTATTGGGAATAGAAACCTCCTGTGATGAGACCGGACTGGCCGTTTACGACAGCGAACAGGGCTTACTCGCGCACGCGCTGTACAGCCAGATCGAATTACACCGTGAATTTGGCGGCGTGGTGCCCGAACTGGCCTCACGCGATCACATTCGCAAAATGACCGGCCTGACCGATGAAGTTCTGGCGCAAGCCAATTCCAGTCTAAAAGACATTGACGCCATCGCCTACACCGCCGGCCCCGGCTTGATCGGGGCATTGCTGGTCGGTACGGCCTTTGCCAATGCCCTGGCCTACGCCAATGACATCCCGAGCGTGGGCGTGCACCATCTGGAGGGCCACTTACTCGCTCCCATGCTGGAAAAAGAACAACCGGATTTTCCTTTTCTAGCCCTGATCGTGTCGGGTGGGCACACCCTTATCGCGGTGGTACGCGGACTGGGTGATTACGACATCCTGGGCTCCACCCTGGATGACGCCGCCGGCGAGGCCTTTGATAAAACCGCCAAACTTCTGGGGCTTCCCTACCCGGGCGGACCCGAGCTAGCCAAACTCGCCGAACGCGGTGACCATACAGCATTTGATTTCCCCAGGCCCATGTTGAACAAGGCCAATCTGGATTTCAGCTTCAGTGGCCTGAAAACCGCGGTGTATTACGCGATCAAGGATCTGCAAAGCGAACACCAGACATTGAACGAACAACAAAAAGCCGACATTGCCGCAAGTTTTCAGCAAGCCGTGGTGGACAGCCTGATCGGAAAAGTGAAACGTGCTTTAAAACAAACCGGACTGCAACAATTGGTGGTGGCAGGTGGTGTAGGCGCAAACCTGGAATTACGTCAACAACTCAAAGACCTCATGCAGCAAAAAAATGGCCAGGTGTTTTATCCACGCCACGAGTTTTGCACCGATAACGGCGCCATGATCGCTTACGCCGGTTGTCAGCGTTTGCTCGCCGGCGACCAACAAGCGCATACGGCCAGGCCGCGTTGGTCGATTGAAGAGATTGGTCTGTAGAAACTGGACAATAGAGATCCGACAATAGAGATTCGACTATAGAGACTGGACAATCGGGGCCGGATTGAAAAAATTATCAATCCTGGAAATCATCTTTAATCAAATACACTTACAATAGCCACATGTCAGAAGATACGATTTTTATAAAAGAACTCACCGTGCATGCCATTATTGGCATTTACGACTGGGAACGCCAGATCAAACAACGCTTGGTGTTTGATATTGAAATGGGCACCGATATTGCCAAAGCCGCGGCTAGTGATGACATTAAAGACACCCTGAATTACAAAGCGGTGGCCAAACGCGTGATCCAGTTTGCCGAAGAATCTGAATTCGGATTAATCGAATCCCTGATCGAACGTGTCGCCGGGATCATTCTGGCCGAATTCCCCACCAACTGGGTGCGCATTACCCTGAATAAAGTAGGCGCCGTGCGGGGTTCCAAAAGCGTTGGCATACGCATCGAACGTCATTAGTTCACAATACCCGAGCAAAAATAAAAATATGACCACGGTATATGTTTCTATAGGCAGCAATGTCGATCCCGAGCGCTATATTCGAAGTTGTTTGCGGGCCCTGGTATTGGAATTCGACCAGCTGGAAGTTTCACCGGTTTATCAAAATCCCGCCGAAGGCTTTGAGGGCGACGATTTCCTGAATCTGGTTGCAGCCTTCGAGACGCATGAGTCAGCCCCGGCCATTGCCCGCAAGATCAATTTGATCGAAAAAATACTTGGGCGTTTACGCGCCGGGGAAAAGTTTGGGCCACGCACACTGGATATTGATATCTTGCTGTACGGTGACGAGATCATTCAATTTGGCAAGTACGCATTCCCGCGCAAAGAGTTGGTTAAATATCCTTTTATGTTAAAACCCCTGGTCGATATTGCGCCAAGCCTAAAGCATCCGGTCAGCAAGCAATTGTTCAGTGAGATCTGGGACGAGTTGAGTCGCACCAAACCAATCCTCACCCCGATAAAACTGAATCGCATCGGGCTGCCGAATTGTCATTGGCATGCCGTTTCCTAAAGCTGGTTTAACACTTACCTGAAATTAGATCTCACTTACCGCTCTGTACGCCTGGGTAATGGCGGCATTGGTATCGGCGCTGGCGGCGGCGTCCGAATTGGCGATATGGATATTGCCAAATTGTTGGCGTCCGATCACCCAGGGCTTCTGGTGTTCATGCGCCCACTGTGGTTCCCAGATCAGATCCGGACTGTAGGCATAGCCATGTGGCCAGCGGTTGACCGTGATCGCACGGATGTCGCGTTCGGCCTGGAATCCGGTACTGGCAAGCG
>JABDMI010000013.1 GCA_013001575.1 Gammaproteobacteria bacterium | reverse complement strand
AGGAGTGAGGCGTGAATATTCAAGCAACCCAGGCGTGGTATATCTAGCACGCTTTGTGGCAAGATCAAGCCGTATGCCGCAACAATCATGGCGTCGGCCTGCAAGCGGCGTAATTGCTTTTTAATCGCGGCCTTGCGCAAGCTCAGGGGTTGCAAGACTTCCAGGCCTAATGCCAGCGCCGCTTGCTTTACAGGACTGGCCTGAAGTTTGCGTCCTCTGCCAGCCGGACGATCGGGTTGGGTTAAGACTGCAACAATTGTATGACCCGCCCCGTGTAATGCGCGCAGAGCCGGCACTGAAAAATCGGGCGTTCCCGCGTAAATTAAACGTAGGGGCTTGTTCATGTTATGACTGGTACGAAAACTTTTGAAAAAAAATTTACAGAACCCGCTATCAAGCGGTCTCTTTTTGGGCTTCAAGTTTTTTTTGCTTACGCTGTTTTTCCAAAGCTTTGCGAATGCGGTCGCGTTTCAGTGGAGACAAATAATCCACAAACAATTTACCCAGTAGATGATCCATTTCGTGCTGAATGCACACGGCGAGTAATTCTTTGGCTTGCAGTTCGAATGTTTCGCCCTCCACGTCCTGGGCACGCACGGTGATCTCGGCAGCGCGCGGAACTTCGGCGTAAATTTCAGGCACCGACAGACAACCCTCTTCCATTACCTGGTCGCCGGAGCGCGAAATTATCTCGGGATTGATCAAGACCAGAGGCTCATCTTTATCCGCACTCACATCGATCACGATCAGGCGCTGATGGTAATTCACCTGGGTAGCGGCCAGACCAATACCCGGTGCGGCGTACATGGTTTCAAACATATTCGCGACCTGGGTTTTAAGCGCGGCGTCAAAGACTGTCACGTTTTCAGCCACCGTACGTAATCTGGGATCGGGAAATTCGAGTATTTTCAGTAATGACATGGAGTAAAACATCCTTAATTTCGTGCAATTTACTATAAAATGCTGCTAAAGTTATGACTTTAAAGGAGTTGTCAGAGAAATTAGCCGCTATTTATATAGCCATGCTTATTGGGTTCTGACCATTTTAGGGGACGCCCGGTTCCCGTTAAATACGCTATTACAGCCATATTTACTGGACTGGGCCTGGCAAGTAAGAGGAAAAAAACGGTGAAAAAAGCTATGAATAGTCGTTCCAAAGCACATTGTATAGCACTCATTACGGGCTGTCTCGCCCTGACATTTGCGGGTGGTTGTTCGCAATTTGGCGGCGCCGACTCCCAAATCAATCAATCTGGCGAAGCACCAAAAAGGGTTTATTCCACTCGTACTGCACCGCCACCAGCGCAAAAAAATAACAGTTATTCCTATCGTGACAATACGGATACAGGCGCGGCCCACGACGCTTCAATTCTGGCCGACAACTACCCGAATAGTTATACGGTAGTGCGTGGCGACACCTTATGGGATATCTCGGCGCGCTTTTTGAAAGACCCGTGGTTATGGCCAGAAGTGTGGCAGGTAAACGAGCAGATCGTAAACCCGCATTTGATCTATCCAGGTGATGTGATCACTTTGATCTGGGTGGATGGCAAGCCTCAGTTAAGACTGGGTGAAGGTACCGTGCGTCTCTCGCCGCGCATTCGATACGAAGATCTTGGTCAGGCTATTCCAACCATCGATTCGGACGCAATTGCCGCGTTCTTGTCCAAACCTACCGTACTCGATCGCGCCTACGCCGATTCACTCCCGTATATCCTGGCCAGCAGTGATGGCCGCTTGATCATGGCCGAGCGTAACAGTGTGTATGCGCGTGGCGATCTGGTTGCCGAACAGGATTACAACATCATGCACATCGGTGATCCGTACATCGATCCCGAGACCAATTACATTTTCGGCTACGAAGCCACTAACGTTGGGGAAGGCAATGTGACCCGTGGTGGTGATCCTGTCACCATGTATTTGAAAAGAACCCATCGCGAAGTCTTACGTGGTGACCGTTTAATGAAAGTCGACCCCCGTGACCTTGATCAGACCTACTACCCGCATGCGGCTGTGGCCGGACTGGATGGCTCGATCATCAGCGTGTTCGACGGCGTTTCATACATTGGTCAATACGACATCGTGGTGTTAAATCGTGGAGCGAATGTTGGCCTGGAAGATGGCAGCGTGATCAAGATCTATCAACGTGGTGAAACCATTTTCGATCCTTACACCAAACAGACCGCTGACGTGAAAAAAGGCGGCTTTATCCAGAGTCTGAAAAATCTTGGTGGCAATAAACAACAAGGCAGTCATGTAAAATTGCCTGACGAACCGGCCGGTGTTGCCATGGTCTTCCGGACCTATGACTCGATCAGTTACGCTTTGGTTATGCAGGCCGAGCGCGAGATCAAAGAGGGGGACTCCATTCGCTCACCGCGTTGATCTCTACAAATTAATACTAAACCCCGGACTTGTTCCGGGGGTTTTTTTGCCTGCAATCTGATAATCTCCACTAAGTAGGATTTGTCTGACGGAATTTTTACCAGACTTGTGAAATAATAAGCCTGAAAAAGGAATTTCAAAATGACAAACAGCGCAGCACAGAGTTCAAATCAATTACCCAGCTTCAACACGCCTATGGATCCTGGCGCATGGCTGATATTGCTTAAAGCGCCCAAACTCGGGCCAGTACGCATCCGTCAGCTGATTAGCGAATACCAATCTCCAGATGCGGTTATCCAGGCCTCGGCAAAACAACTGCGGGAGTTGAAAGTACCGGATAATGCAATCCGCTGGATCAAGCAAGCCGGACAAGCCGATCTGCAAAACGAGCTGGCCTGGCTGTCACAAGACGGCAATGAGATGGTGTCGTTTAAAGATCCCGCTTATCCCGCCCTGCTCGCTCAATTACACGATGCCCCGGTGCTGCTGTTTACCCACGGCAATGTCGATCTGTTGAGTTTGCCGCAGTTGGCCATGGTGGGCTCACGTCACCCCAGTGCCGATGGTAAACAAACGGCTTTTCAGTTTGCCGAATGTCTGGCTGCCGGTGGGCTGATCATTACCTCGGGCCTGGCCCAGGGTATTGATGCCGAAAGTCATAAAGGCGCCTTGAGTTGCGGTCGCACGATTGCTGTGTGTGCCACAGGACTGGACCGAGTGTATCCACCGGCAAATTTAAGTCTGGCCAAAAATATTGCCCGAGAGGGATTACTGGTCAGTGAGTTTTTACCCGGAACCAATGTGCATAAAGCATTTTTCCCGCGGCGTAATCGTTTGATCAGTGGTCTGAGTTTAGGCACTTTGGTGGTTGAAGCAAGTTTACGCAGTGGCTCCCTGATCACCGCTCAATGCGCTCTGGAGCAAGGTCGTGAAGTGTTTGCGATCCCGGGCTCGATCCATAACCCGATGTCCAAGGGCTGTCATGGTCTGATCAAGCAAGGCGCCAAACTGGTTGAAAATGCAGCGGACATAATTGAAGAATTGCAAAGTCACTTACAACGCATGAGTTCTGGGTTACACTCGTCTCAGCATAGGGAACAAAGACAGGTCGAACAACACAGCACTCTGGATCCGGAATATAGGGACTTACTTGAACACATCACTTATGCCCCCATATCGATCGACCAACTCGTGGAAACCACGAAGCAAAGGGTCGAAGCCATATCTTCGATGTTGCTGATTCTCGAACTCGAGGGTCTGGTACAAAACGCGGGCGCTGGTTGTTACAGTCGTTGCTGAAAATAAATAACACAACTCTGACAACTCACTTTATTGCAAGAGATCAGTCTTATATAAGAATTGACTTTGTGACAGGAATAACAAATGCGACAAAATGTTTTAGACGTGCTTATCTATTTATTCGAAACCTATTCGGACGAAAATTCTTCGCACCCGCCCGAACGTAATGATCTGGAAGACGAACTCTCGCGTGCAGGCTTTAGCGATGCGGAAATTGATCGCGCTTTAGGCTGGATCGATGAGCTAACTTTACAATGGAGTTACGACCGTAGCCCGAAAACAACTGAAGTTAAACAGGCCCCCGGCTCACGTATTTTCACTCAGGATGAACAGGTTCTGATCCCGTCACATTGCCGCGGCTATATCTATTACCTGGAACAGATCGGCATTTTGGACGAAGAACAGCGTGAGCGCGTGATCGACCGCATCATAGCCCTGGAAACCGATGATCTGGACGTGGAGTCCCTGCAATGGGTGGTGTTAATGGTGTTGTTCTCACAACCGGACCAGGAGAAGGCTTTTCAGAATATGGAAACCCTGATCGATCGGGAAAATGCCGGTTTAGTGCATTAATTTCCGGTTTTAGACGACAATTCGAACATAATTTAAGCAAATCAGGCGCGCGTTCTTACCTGATCCCAAAGCAATCGAGTGTATATAAATAAGAAACTGCACTTGCATCCATGCTCGACTAAAGTACACTGCGCAGCCTTTGCATAAGCTATGGAAAGCCAACCTCGACACTTAAGTGCCGGAACGATCAATACAAGGAATTATCAAAATGCCTGTTGACAAGACCCCCATTTCTAATTTATTTCTATATATATGAGTAAAAATATCGTCATCGTGGAATCGCCTGCAAAGTCGAAGACCATTAAAAAATACCTCGGTAAAGATTTCGAGATCCTGGCCTCGTATGGTCATGTGCGCAGTCTGGTAAGGAAAAATGGTGCGGTCGATACCGAACATGATTTCAATATGAACTACGAGATCATCGAGCGGAATGAGAAACATGTAAATAAAATTGCACGTGCGATGAAAAAGGCCGACGCTTTATATCTCGCAACTGACCCCGATCGCGAAGGCGAAGCCATTTCCTGGCATTTGCTCGAAATATTAAAAGAGCGCGGTTTGCTTGAGGGCAAAAAAGTCTATCGCGTGGTGTTTTATGAAATCACCAAAAAAGCCGTACAAGAAGCCGTGGCCAATCCACGCGGTATGGCAACCGAACTGGTCGACGCCCAACAAGCCCGTTCCGCCCTGGACTTTTTAGTCGGGTTTAATCTCTCTCCCCTATTGTGGAAAAAAGTACGCCCGCGCTTATCGGCCGGCCGTGTACAAAGTCCGGCATTGCGCTTGATCGTTGAACGTGAAGACGAGATTGATGCCTTTGAACCGCAAGAATACTGGAGCATTGGTGCCAACCTGGCTCACAAAGCCAAACCATTTCATTCCAAACTTGCCGAATACGCCGGTGAAAAGGTCAAACAATTCACTTTCACCTCGGCTGACGAGGTGGAAAAGGTCAAGGCCGCTTTGGAAAAGGCCGCCAAAGCACAAGACAACAAGCTGGTCATTAAAAAGATCGAGAAAAAGCAACGTCGTCGCAATCCCAGCGCGCCTTTTTCGACCTCGACCTTGCAACAGGAAGCCTCCAAAAAACTCGGTTTCAGTGCACGTAAAACCATGAGCGTGGCACAAAAGCTGTATGAAGGTATGGACGTCGGCGAAGGTGCTCCGGCCGGTCTTATTACCTATATGCGTACCGATTCGGTGAATCTGGCCGACGTTGCCATGGACGAAGTGCGTGAATTGATCGGTAAACGGTACGGTAAAGATTCATTGCCTAAAGAACCTCGCATTTTCAAGACCAAGTCACGCAATGCCCAGGAAGCGCATGAGGCCATACGTCCGACTTCCGCGATGCGTATCCCTGAAGAGATCAAATCCTTTTTAGATAACGATCAGTACCGTTTATACGATCTGATCTGGAAACGCACAGTCGCATCCCAGATGACGCCTGCGGTGTTTGATACCCTGGCCGTGGATCTGTATGCCGGCGAGCATCGTTTTCGTGCCAATGGCTCCACCTTGGTCATCCCGGGCTTTATGGCGGTGTATCAAGAAGCCAAAGACGAAGACAAACAGGATGAAGACGACGAAAAACTTCTGCCACCGCTTAAAGAGGGTGACAAAATTCCGCTCGGAGACATTCTGACCGAACAACATTTCACCCAACCGCCACCGCGTTTTACCGAAGCGAGTTTGGTGAAAACTCTGGAAGAATACGGCATTGGTCGTCCTTCGACCTACGCGAGTATTATTTCCACACTGGTTGCCCGCGAATATGTAGAACTTGAAAATCGCCGCTTTACCCCGACCGACATCGGCAAGATCGTTGGACACTTTTTGGCGAAACATTTCACCAAATATGTGGATTACGAATTTACCGCAAATCTCGAAGGCGAGCTGGATGCAGTGTCACGTGGCGAGGAAGACTGGAAAAAATTACTCGAGAAGTTCTGGAAACCCTTCAAGGCCCAGGTTGATGACAAAGAAGAAAATGTTTCCCGTTCCGAAGTCGCCCAGGCCCGTCATTTAGGCGAAGACCCGAAAACCGGCAAGCCGGTGTATGTGCGCATGGGTCGTTACGGACCCTTCGCCCAGATCGGTGAAGCGCCCACTGAAGAAAACCCAGATGTTGAAAAACCCAAATTCGCCAGTCTGCTGCCCGGTATGAAAATGGACAAGGTTGACTTGGAACAAGCGCTTGTTTTATTTCAGTTACCCAGAGAACTGGGTGAAACCGAGGATGGCAAACGCGTACGCACAGCGATCGGTCGCTTTGGCCCTTATGTCCAGGTGGGCATGAAAACCAAAACCACCAAACCCATGTACGTATCGATCAAGGATCCGGAGAACGACAGTCCCTACACCATCACTTTTGAACGCGCGATGGAATTGGTGGCCGAAAAAATACAAGCCGATCTCGACAAGATCATCAATAGCTGGGAAGAAGAAGGCATTCAGATCCTGAAAGGCCGCTGGGGGCCGTATGTGACCGACGGCACCAAAAACGCCCGGGTTCCCAAAGATGTGGATCCTACCACCATCACTCTGGAACAGGCTCTGGAAATGATCGCCAACGCGCCTGAGAAAAAAGGTCGCTTTGGTAAAAAGAAAACCACCAAAAAAGCCGCTGCGAAAAAGAAAACTAAAAAGAAGGCCAAGAAAAAGGCTAAGAAAAAAGCTAAAAAGAAGACTAAAAAGAAAGCCAAGAAAAAAACCTCGAAAAAGAAAGTGCCTGCGAAATAGCTCGCAGGCATCCTGTGTTTGATAAAAATTTATGTCGTCAACACATGCAGATAAGACATGGCACCGACACTGTCCGGACTCTCGCTCGCTTAATACCCGCTAGATTCCGGATATGCTATTGCTGACTGGTAATTCGATATAATCTACCCATGCCCTCCCAATTTCAGATAGCAAAAGCCGTCGACACTGTGCAACA
>JABDMI010000012.1 GCA_013001575.1 Gammaproteobacteria bacterium | reverse complement strand
CCGTAATTATGTTTTCCGTAACTCCGGTGCCGTGGGTAGCGATGAGCATGGCGACCAATGACTGGTTATAAACTTTTTTCGATGTGCGCAAACATAATTTGCCATGCCACTTTTCATTAGCAAGATTTTCGTAAGTACTTAACTCTTCTGGCTTCACGCGCTCAACTGAATACACAATGGTACGTGCGCGTTGCGAAAACCCGAACCACTGCATATTCTCATCGCGTAAATTGGTCGGGATTGCCTTTTCAAGTACCTCTGATTCTAGCGACATGAACAAGTCCGCCTGGCTGGCGCGCCATAAATTTCCCGCATCTACCGTCATCAACACATCCGCTGGAGTTAACTCGGCTTCGGCCTTGAGCTTTTCAATCAAGGGTTCCGGTTTATCGGTCACAAACTTGACCCGAGTGCCGGTTTCAGCTTCATAAGCCTCGATCAGTGGCAGGATCAACTGCTCGTTTCTGGAAGAATACAAGACTAATTCCGACGACTCTGCCTGCTCAGCAGAATTAGATACGCTAGCTGAATGATCGCTTTTTTGCGTCTGATCGCAAGCAAATAGCGCAAACACAAGCACAAACATCAAGATTCGGGATATTTTGTTAAACATATAACTACCTGAATTTATTATGAAATATTGGTTCAGGCCACTATTCCAGGCCGAAACAATCTAAATCTAAATGAGAATATATCTCATTTAGATTTGCAGGTCTATGTTGCAACTCACTGAAATGGCACTGATGCTTAAATGTGTTTAGTCCAGAAAATTAAAAGTATCTGCCCCGTCAAACTGGCGCACCGGGATTTCTTTGATCGCCATGGGATCCATCATTCGGGCATTCACCGCCATGCGAGTAAATTTTTCCGGGTCAAGATTTTTCCAATGGGTGGTGCAACCGCAGTACTTGCAGGAACAAAAAGCCAAGGATTTGTCACCCCACACATAATTTATAAGGTCAGTTTGATCGCAATGAATTTCAATCTGGCTCGAATCGGCATATGCCCATAGTGCGCCAAGGCGACGACAGATAGAACAATTACAATCGTTCAGATACTCGGGAACAATCAAATACTCAAATTTAATCTTGCCGCAATGACATGCACCACGCAACATCACTTAACTCCTGGGCTTGGACTTAACCATGTACAGTCCGTTTTTAAATGGCATACCACCAGGATATTCGGTTAATACAAAGTCCATTTCTTTATAGGTTTTTACCGCATGCATATTTTTGGCGTACACCAAGACAGAAAATGCATCCACTCCAAGATCTTCACAACCCTTTTTGGCCATTGCATTGAGCAGAAATTTACCACAGCCTTTTTCCCTAAGCTCCGGTTTGACAACCAATCTGGCCAACTGACACCGACCCACACGTCGATACACTTGACCGAAGCCAATGAAATCATCTTGATCGTCCAGCAGCGAGTAAGAGATCAATTCAGAGAAATTGACGTCGGATAAAAAGGTTTCTGCCGTTACCGGATACTCGTATTTGTCTTGCTGCTTGATAAAAAGGTCGTTATCGGCGCTTAACCAGGAAACCAGCTCGACCAAATGCTCATTGGTAGATCTTATTAATCGCATAATATGTATTGTATCAATATTTTTCGATTAAACTGTAACCGGGTCACTTGCAATTAAATTTTACAATGCAACATTTACAGACTAAAAGGTCACATTGCCCGTATTGCGGGGAATCCATTGAACTTGTGATTGATACAAGTATTGAGACGCAAGAATATATTGAAGACTGTGAGGTGTGTTGTCAGCCGATGATTGTAGGCATACAGATTGACGCTGATGAATTTATTACACTTCAGGTTCGCAGTGAGAATGAATGATCTCAATTTCATTCACAGTTCGGGCATAGCGGTTTTGGGTATGACCGCACCGGCGTGTTGCACAACGGCACCGGCCAGTTTATGCCCATTGATTGCAGCCTCCTTGCACTCGTGACCGGCCAGACGTGCAGCAAGATAACCGGCATAAAGTTGTAACAAATGGTTTTGATTCCACACGCTGCCAGATTTTCCATTGAGGTAATCCAGTTTGTGATGTGAGCCTGATGGCCCGGGCGTGCGAGCTTGATGTCTTCATGCACCGGAATGCTTTCAACCACAGACCATTTAAGCGGCGCAAGACCGGTTTCACATTCCTCGATGAGTTTTTGATGCTGTCGAATGGCTTCCAGCGACCAGACTTCGCCGGTTGGTATCGTATGTAGTGCACTGACAATATCTGTGGCTCCGGTTTGCCTGATCTCGTCCAGGGTCACCGGATCATTGGGCCCAAACCACCTCCAGGATTCACGCATGACAATATTCCTGCCTGTAGAACTAATTAAGTTGTTTGTATCCTAACATTTTTTTTGCCCTGAATTTTCGAATCTCAGTACTACAGTAAATAGCTGGAAACCATTTGAAAAATGCCATAAAAGTCCGGATCTGAAAACCATTTTCCCGGATCTATGTGGATTCGAGTTGGCATAATCATTTAATGCATTTCGAGTCTGGCACACCCAAATTAGCAAAGGCATTCTATAATGGGGCTCGCCCTAAACAGTTTACAAGTCATGTTAAAACAAATTTTCATACTCATTCTGCTAGTTTCATTGTGGCACCCACCAGTTTTTGCCGACGGCGAAACCCATGCCACCCACTTCGTAGCTTTGGACGGGAATGACTCTAAGGATTGTCTCGATCCAGATTTACCCTGCAATAGTATCAAGTACGCGATCGACCAGGCGGCCAAGTCCAGTCACGTGCACATTGCAACTGGTACTTACGAGGTTGCTGCAGAAGACGTGGTGCATTTTCTCGGAGACAAAGTTCCTTTGATGGGCGGTTACACCACAGCGGACGGCTTTGCCAAACGTGACGACATCAACAATCCGGTAACTCTGCTTGGCATACCCTTCGAGTTTCGCGCACAAGTTGAAGCTCTTGGATTTAAAGTTGTTAGTGATAGCGCCGGTCTGAGCAGTCAACGTGTACAGGAAGTGGAAAAATTCACTGCCGCTTATCAACACGCTGCCACCGTTCAAAAAACGCAAGTGACTTGTCAAAACGGAGCGGCCGACGGATATGAATGCGCCAATATAGATCTTGTTGCACAATTGCCTTTACCTTCGTTCAGTAGTACTCCCAGCAGTGCGAGCGATATCTGGGGGCATGTGGATATGAACAATGGCAACGAGTACGCCTTAATGGGCTTAAACAATGGAATAGCGGTTGTCGACGTATCGGATCCGGCCAATCCAGTGGAAGTCGGAACAATTTCAGGCA
>JABDMI010000011.1 GCA_013001575.1 Gammaproteobacteria bacterium | reverse complement strand
CGGTCCAAGGGGCCAAGTTTGGCCGAATCGGCGGGGACAAAGGCCCCGATGTGGGCGAGTAAAACGATCAAAGCCGTTTGCCGCATAAAGGTTGATTTACCGCCCATGTTTGGCCCGGTGATCACCTGCATACGTTGTTTGTCGCTCATGTCCAGATCATTGGCCACGAACGTGACATTGTCATTAGTCTCAACCACCGGATGGCGACCAGCACGAATTTCAATGCACGGATACGAGACCAATTCGGGTTGCACATAATTTAAACTTTGCGCCCGTTGTGCAAAAGTATTCAACACATCCAGTTCCGACACTCCGGTGGCTATGTTCTGGATCGCCGGGATATGTGCCTGCAAGCCGTCGAGCAGTTGTTCGTATAACAATTTTTCTCTGGCCAGAGCGCGTTCGCGGGCACTCAAGACCTTGTCTTCAAATTCCTTGAGTTCCGGGGTGATGTAGCGCTCCTGGTTTTTCAAGGTCTGGCGGCGCACCCATTCCACCGGAACACCATCACTGGCCTGCAATTTACTGACCTCGATGTAATAACCGTGCACCCGGTTGTAACCGACTTTCAAGGTTGAGTACCCGGTGCGGGATTTTTCACGCTCTTCCAGGTCAAGTAAAAACTGGTCGGCATTTTTACTCAGGTGACGCAACTCATCCAGTTCCTGGTCAAAACCAGTTGCGATCACGCCTCCGTCACGAATGAGTAAGGGCGGTGACTCAATGATCGCGACTTGTAAATGCGTGGCCAGCCCGGGTAATTGCGGCAACTTGTCGCTTAAGTTAGTCAGTAAGTTGGTTGAACAAGATTGGATACACCCAAGTAAGCCGGGTAAGGCTTGCAGGGTTAGTTGCAAATTGGACAGATCACGCGGTCGTGCACTGCGTAAGGCGATACGCGCCACAATTCGTTCAATGTCCGCGATTGGTTTCAGTGCGACCTGGATCTTGTCAGTTAATGATCGAGTAATAATTTCAGCAACTGCCAGATGTCGTTGTTGCAATATCTTATGATCGCTCAAAGGGCGTTGTAACCAGCGGCGTAACTGGCGGCTGCCCATGTTGGTGGCGCAGTGGTCCATTACCGCTGCCAGGGTATGTTCGGAGCCACCACGCAAATTGAGCTCTAATTCAAGATTACGGCGCGTGATCGCATCAATGGTTAGGCACTCATCCTGTTGTTCGATGTGTATGGAATGAATATGCGGTACCGCTTGTTTTTGGGTATCCAGCACGTATTGCATCAGGCATCCCGCGGCGCCAATCGCGGCAGGCATGTGATCTATGCCAAATCCTTTGAGATCTTTGGTGTTGAATTGGCGCAGTAACAATCGTGTGGCCGCCGATTCTTCAAAATGCCAATCCGGGCGCATGGTTAAACTTTCCTGTTGCAGTAGATCGGTCGGAGTGGACTCATGGTCGGCCACCAATAACTCAGCGATCTGCAAGCGTTCAAGCTCGGCCAGTAATTCTGATTCGGTGCGTACTTCGGTGACGGCAAAGCGACCACTGCCCAGATCCAGCCAGGCCAAACCGATCTGGTCTTTACCGAAATTCACTGCGGCCAGTAAATGGTCTTGTTGTTGTGACAATAATGATTCTTCGGTCAAAGTTCCGGGCGTGATGATGCGCACCACTTTGCGTTCAACCGGCCCTTTGCTGGTGGCCGGATCGCCAATCTGTTCGGCAATTGCCACGGATTCACCCAGTTTCACCAGTTTGGCCAAATAACCGTCGACCGAGTGATAGGGCACCCCGGCCATTGGGATGGGATTGCCTCCGGACTTGCCACGCGCCGTCAGGGTAATATCGATGAGTTTTGCCGCTTTTTGCGCATCTGCAAAAAAGACTTCGTAAAAATCGCCCATGCGATAAAACAAAATTGAATCCGGGTGCTCCGACTTGATGCGTAAATATTGTTGCATCATGGGTGTGTGGGCCGATTTTTTCTGACTTTTGCTCATGTATGGTGCGTAATTTTTAGCTAATTATTCGGAATGTTTTATGAGTGTGCAAAAATTTCATTGCGCAGTAAATATGCCGAATCGAGTTACGCATCCTAACAGAAAGCATCGCTGTCGAGTATGATCGACTTACAGTAAGATAAAGCCATGAAAGTCTTGCACATAGAAACCGGGCGGCAACTGGCCGGAGGGCCACTTCAAGTGATCACCTTGATGAAGGGTATGCGTGAGAACGGGCAAGAATCGATGTTGTTATGCCCGCAAGATAGCGCAATTGCCCGAGTGGCCAAACAGGCAGAACTTCCGGTTACAACCGTTGCGTATCAGGGTGAACATGACGTAAGTCTGGTCAGGGCAATCAGAAGAACGGCGCGCAGTGAAGGTGTTGAAATTCTACACGCGCACTCTCGGCGGGGTGCCGATCTATACACCGCATTTGTGGCCAGACGCACCCGCATTCCCGCCATTCTGACTCGACGGGTTATTAATATGGAAAACGCCTTGATCGGCGGGATCAAATATCGCAGTTACCAGCGTGTGGTTGCAGTATCCGAAGCGGTGGAACGCTCCTTAAAACGTCAACGTGTGGATGCCAGCCTGCGCACAGTGATACACGACGGCGTTGATTTTTCCGATTTTGATAAGCCGTACCCGCGTCAGAAATATCTGGAAGAATTTGGCCTGCCTGAAAACGCTGTTATCGCAGCCAATGTCGGGCGCTTCACCGAAAACAAATCCCAACTCAGTGTCTTGCAAGCGTTTACTTTGATATATGAAGCATTGCCACGCTTGCATCTGGTTCTTTTTGGTAGTGGCGAAATGCAGGATGACCTGGAAGACTTTGTCATAGCAAACAAGCTTGAAGGACGTGTGCACTTTGCCGGATTTCGTAACGACATGCCAAATTGGTACGCGGCCATGGACATGCTGGTGCATACCGCCAGTCTGGAAGCATTGAGTGTGTCTTTACTGGAGGCCAGCGCCAATGCGGTTCCTATGATCGCCTACAACAATGGCGGTATTTATGAAATCATCCGGCACACTTTCAACGGACTTTTAGTGCAACCCCGCGCGGTTGATCAACTGGCGCACGCGATTGAGCGTTTGTATCGAAAACCGGACATGCGAAAAAAAATGGGCGCAACCGCCAAAGATTATTGTGAGAAATTTTTCACTGCCGAGCAAATGGTCAGCAAATATCAGGAATTGTATACGCAGGTCTTGTCCGAATTGGAGTAGAATAATGTTCAGCGAGCGTAAACTCTGCTGAACAATATAAAACTATAATCCAGTGATTCGTGTCAATGAGCCCCGAACAAATCAAATCCAATCAAAAAATAGAATTACTGGTCTCTGAATTGGCCATAATACTTATTCAGCAAAACTCGGTCTTACTTACAGCAGAATCGTGCTCCGGTGGCTGGTTATCCAAGTACTGCACCGATATGCCCGGCAGCTCGGCCTGGTTTGAAGGCGGGGTGGTCTCATACAGCGACACCTTGAAGCACACCATCTTAAAAGTGCCGGTTAACACACTTGAGACCAAAGGCGCGGTGAGTGAGGCCACAGCGGAAGCCATGGCCTTGGGAGCTTGTCGTTTGACCCGGGGTGCCAAGAACCGTTTTGGAATCTCGATTACCGGCATTGCTGGCCCCGGTGGTGGCAGCAAAGACAAACCGGTGGGTACTGTGTGTTTTGCCTGGGTACGTCGCGGCGATGACGATACTCCACAAGTCTTGAAATCCGAAACCCGTTTTTTTGTGGGTGATCGCAATGATATCCGCATGCAAAGTGTGCAACACGCTTTGAATAAAATGGTCAAGATCCTGCGTAGCGACGAATGAGCTGTTGATTCATCGGTAGTGCTTACGAAAGGGGTGATTGAGTTTATCCCTCATTTCCGAGCCTGCGCTTGGTAATCACTGGTCAATTCCATAATTAATATTTGATTTATCGGTTTATTTACTTCGTGGAGTCGAGTATGATTCATATAGACGTCTAGAAGTTCAGACGTCTAATACATCTGAATCGCAATTTCTTCAGTTTCTACCACTTTAGAGCTATTTACCAAGCAGGCGGTTACTTACCCAGCCTTATGGAATATTTATGAAAGTCACTCTTAAACGTCAAAATCAAGCCATGCATTACGCAGCGTTCAGTGAAGAAGGGCAGCGGGTTGATTTTGATGGCTCTCCCGAGATCGGAGGACAGGATCAGGGCGTTAGGCCAATGCAAGCCTTGTTAATGGCGCTGGGGGGGTGTAGCGGAATCGATATCCATTTGATCTTGAGTAAACAGCGGCAAATTGCCGAGAATGTTGAAATTGAGATCAATGCCGAGCGACAAAAAAATGCTACTCCTGCCTTGTTTGAACAGATTGATGTGCAATTCATTCTCGACGGTGACCTGGATGAGCGCAAGGTACGCAAAGCCGTTGACCTTTCCATGCAAAAGTATTGCTCGGTTGCAAAAACTCTGGAAACGACCGCTCGCATTGATTACAAGATTTTATTAAACGGGACTCTGCTTGACGCTAGCGTCTGAGTTCTATGCCATTACGGATACCCACCATGACTAAAAAGAATTCTGCAGAATTTGAAACTCTCGCAATTCGCAATCAATACCCGCGCAGTCAGGCCAAAGAGCATTCAGTACCGGTGTTTCTGACCTCGAGTTTTACCTTCGATTCGGCCGAACGCATGCGCGATGCCTTTGCAGATGAAAATGATGATCTGATCTACTCGCGCTTTTCCAATCCAAATGCCGCCGAACTTATTGATAAGTTATCCGCCCTCGAACTGGCCGACGCCGGTTTCGCAACGGCATCTGGCATGGCCGCGGTTTTTTCCTGTTTTGCAGCCTTGTGTGATTCCGGTGACGAGATTTTGGCTTGTCGTTCGGTGTTTGGTTCAACCCATTCAATATTTACCAAAGTATTACCGCGCTGGGGTATCACCACGCATTATGTCGATGCCGATGCGCTTGAGTTCTGGGAAGACCACTTGACCGAGAAAACAAAAATTCTTTATATCGAGACCCCGACCAATCCCGGAGTGGATGTTATTGATCTGGAATACCTCGGAGAATTTGCCAAACAGCATGGCCTGATCTTTGTGGTGGACAATTGTTTTGCCACACCTTACTTGCAACAGCCGATTAAATTTGGTGCGAATCTGGTTATCCATTCGGGCACCAAATGGATAGACGGGCAAGGTCGCGTGGTAGGTGGGGCAATTTTGGGTGACCAGGCATTGATCGATGTTATTCGCCAGTTTTGTCGCAATACCGGGCCAAGCATTTCCCCTTTCAATGCCTGGGTAATGTCAAAAAGCCTGGAAACTCTGGCCATTCGTATGGACAAGCACAGTGAGAATGCGCTTACGCTCGCCAAGTATCTTGAGAGTAATGAACGGGTGGATAAAGTGTATTACCCGTTTCTGGAGTCACACCCCAAATACGCTATCGCGAAAAAACAAATGCGTGCAGGTGGCGGCATCCTGACCTTTTACATCAAAGGAACCCTGGATAATGGCAGGCGTTTTTTGAATGCAGTGAATATGTGTTCACTCACGGCAAACATTGGCGATACGCGAAGTATTGTTACGCATCCTGCCTCAACTACGCATGCCAAATTAAGTCCTGAAGATCGATCAGCCGTGGGCATCAGTGACACCATGATCCGGGTTTCGGTTGGGCTGGAACACATCAATGACATTATTGCCGATATTCAGCAAGCACTTGAAAAAATGTAAAAGAATTTCATGCAAGGTCCATATCGAATGAAAACTACTTTCGCCAGCTAATAAAAAACGTTCCTTTATCAATGCGTGCAGGATTTTGTTCAGAATCTAGTGTGTATTGAGAGGCGTAAATAAAATGGCTACCCGCTTCGGTGGTTTCCGCCAGCGTGATCGTGCGCTTCGCATCTTTATCGGAAAATGAATATGACTCGCCCAAACTGAGGGGAAGTTCAAATTGCATTTCCGGCTTCTCGAACATCACACCGCTGCGGGTTTTTGTCATTACAGGGTATTTTGTTTGTACATAGGTCACATACCATTGCGCGTCTTGATTCAGGGTGTTGTTATCGGTTTTGCCGCATCCGGATAGCAGTAGCGCAATAAGCAATGTGCTGAAAAAATATTTCATCCTGAGTCCTAGTGGTTCCTGTTTAAGAGATTGAACCAGTCTAAACAAATTCAGGGTAAAATTAGCCGGAATTTGCAAATAAAGAGAATATTCTCAAAAATATTCTCAAAATATTCCAAAACATTCTCTTTTTTGTGTATAATCACTCCCGAAGTTGCTGGGAAAGATAAGATTTAAGCTTGTATCCCACTGATTTCAAAGGAATTCACTGACGCCCTCATTTCAGCATTCGGAGGCTCTCATGCTCAAGGACGAACATGATATG
The DNA here is from genome assembly GCA_013001575.1 of Gammaproteobacteria bacterium. Classification (NCBI taxonomy): domain Bacteria; kingdom Pseudomonadati; phylum Pseudomonadota; class Gammaproteobacteria; species Gammaproteobacteria bacterium. The sequence continues at coordinate 8,432 of JABDMI010000011.1, read as the reverse complement.
TTGTGCAAAAAGTGAGCATTTCACACCAATGTTAACTTTAGAGGTATAAAAAAATGGATGATAATCGCAAAAAAGCACTCGCGGCCGCGCTCGGTCAAATTGATAAACAATTCGGAAAAGGCTCGGTCATGCGCTTGGGAGATAGCCCGGCGGCCAATGACATCGAAACTATTTCCACGGGTTCCCTGGGGCTCGACGTTGCACTTGGCATCGGCGGTTTGCCGAAAGGCCGCGTGATTGAGATCTACGGTCCGGAATCCTCGGGTAAAACCACACTGACCTTACAAGCCATCGCTGAAGCGCAAAAAACGGGTGGCACGGCAGCGTTTGTTGATGCCGAGCATGCGCTTGATCCATTGTATGCAGAAAAACTGGGCGTTAATATCGAAGAGCTTCTGGTCTCACAACCGGATACCGGTGAACAAGCCCTGGAGATCACCGACATGCTAGTGCGTTCCGGTGCTGTCGACATTGTGGTGGTCGACTCGGTTGCGGCATTAACCCCCAAAGCCGAAATTGAAGGTGAGATGGGTGATCGCCACGTTGGCTTGCAAGCGCGTTTGATGTCACAAGCTCTGCGTAAGTTGACGGCAAATATTAAACGTTCGAACACCATGGTTATTTTCATTAACCAGATTCGTATGAAGATCGGTGTGATGTTTGGAAACCCTGAAACCACCACCGGTGGTAACGCCCTTAAATTCTATTCATCGGTTCGTTTGGACATTCGTCGTATTGGCGCAATCAAACAAGGCGATGAAGTCGTTGGTAACCAGACCCGCGTTAAAGTGGTGAAAAACAAAGTGTCACCGCCGTTCCGCAAAGTTGAGTTTGAAATCCTGTACGGGGAAGGCATTTCACTGGAAGGCGAATTGATTGACCTTGGTGTGAAACATGAATTGGTGCAGAAATCCGGTGCCTGGTACAGCTACAACGGTGAGCGTATCGGACAAGGTAAAGAAAAGGTACGTAATTTCCTGAAAGATAACCCTGACATTCGTGACGAACTGGACACCAAGTTACGCGAAATCCTTCTTCCCAAGCCCAAAGCGAGAGCAGAAGCGGTCGAAGAAATTGATGCAGACGAAGTTGAGTAAATCCTGATAGTGAGCAAGTAGTGCGGGTTGTCCACTTACACTACTTTTTGATGGGCTATATTTCCTCCGATAAATCGGCCTCTTCGGAGGCCGTTTTTGTCTCTTCGATTCGGGATTCTGCTGTTTAACAGGGAGATATATAAAAATTTTCAGATAGCGTGGCCCAGTCACGCTATGACGATAAAAAAAATATTAATGGTTTGACATGAACAAAAAACAACAACTTGAGCAATTACGCGCATCCATGCAAGCGATCGATGCTGGCGTAACTCTACCTCTGTCTGTCCAAGATGAAGGCGATTCGTATAATCGCAAACGCCGCCGTAGCGCAATCCGGGAAGAGATCAAAGTAGAACTTGCCGATACTGATTCGACTTCTAAGAAAAAAACCAAATCACAACTGAGTTTCACTACTCAGGAGCTTCCTCCAGAAGAACTCGCCCGCCAATACGCACTCGATTGTTTGTCACGCCGGGAATACGGCACACAAGAATTGCACAACAAAATGTTGGGCAAAGCGCATGAGCCGGCTGTGATCGCGCAAGTACTCAGAGAGCTGACAGATGAAGATCTGTTGAGTGATGAGCGCTTTGCCGAAGCCATGCTAAGTCATGGCGCGTTCAAAGGGCAGGGACCTAGAAAAATTCGCCACGATTTGGCCAAAAAATCACTTCCGGCACATTTCATTAATGCCGCCTTCGAAGTCTGTGAAATAGACTGGTTCGCACTGGCTAAAGAGGTGCGAACTAAAAAGTACGGTACCGAGTGTCCCAAGGAGTGGAAAGACAAGGCCAAACAAATGCGCTTTATGCAAACCCGCGGTTTTGAGATCGAGCATATAAACGGGTCTTTTGGGGAGTGAAATTGTTTAAATAAATCGTAGGATGGGCAAAGTGCAACGTGCCCATTTTGTGTGATAGAAATTGTGATGGCCTCGCGGTGTTTTGCCCATCCTGCATTGTATATTCCATCATTCGGCCTCAACTACCCACCATTCCCCTGAATCCAGTACAATAAGCCTTTAAATATCGGTCCTATCTAACGAATGCGACCGATTTTTTTCACTAAAGACTTATTCAGACATGACCAAAAGCTGTGCCACGACTGATCGTAGCGTTGTACCGGTATCCACAGACGATATCCGTAAACGCTTTTTAACTTATTTTGCTACCAAAGAGCATCAGGCAGTGCCGAGCAGTTCTTTGTTGCCAGCCAATGATCCGACCTTGTTGTTCACTAATGCCGGTATGGTGCAATTCAAAGATGTGTTTCTGGGTCAGGATCAACGTCCCTACAAGCGCGCGGCTTCATCGCAACGATGTGTGCGAGCCGGGGGCAAACACAATGATCTGGAAAACGTCGGTTACACAGCACGCCATCACACTTTTTTTGAAATGCTGGGCAATTTCAGTTTTGGTGATTACTTCAAAAAAGAAGCCATCGAATTTGCTTGGGAGTTTTTAACCGAAGAGCTCAAGCTGCCCAAAGAAAAACTCTGGGTTACTGTCTATCTGGATGATGATGAAGCGGCAGACATCTGGATCGATCACATCGGAATACCCAAAGAGCGTTTGTCGCGTTTGGGTAAAAAAGATAATTACTGGTCGATGGGCGATACCGGCCCTTGTGGACCGTGTTCAGAGATTTTTTATGATCACGGCGAAGATGTACCCGGCGGTCCTCCGGGAAGCGAGAACGACGATCTGGATCGTTACATCGAGATCTGGAATCTGGTTTTTATGCAATTCAATGCCAAAGCCGATGGCACCGAAGAGCCACTACCTAAACCGTCTGTAGATACCGGCATGGGACTGGAGCGAATTGCGGCTGTGATGCAGGGTGTGCACAGCAATTACGAGATTGATATATTCCAAACCCTGATCAAAGCCGCTGCCAAGGCAACTAATACCAAAGACCTTTCACACAATTCATTAAAAGTGATTGCCGATCATATTCGTTCTTGTGCGTTTTTGATCTCAGACGGTGTATTTCCTTCAAATGAAGGTCGTGGCTATGTGTTACGTCGCATTGCCCGCCGCGCCATTCGACAAGGCTACATGCTGGGTCAGAACAAACCGTTTTTTCACAAACTTGTGACTACCCTCGCTGAGCTGATGGGTGAAGCGTATCCGGAATTAGTAAAAGGCCAGGCACATCTGGAAAAAGTCTTGTTACAAGAGGAAGAGCGATTTGCACAAACCCTGGATCAGGGAATGCTAATCCTGGAAAAAGGCATTGCTTCTATGTCTGGCAGCGTAATTCCTGGCGAACTGGCCTTCAAACTCTATGACACCTACGGCTTTCCACTCGATCTGACTGCAGACATCGCACGAGAAAAAAGTCTCACGGTCGATGAAAAAGGCTTTGAGGTCGAGATGGAAAAACAGCGTGAACGTGCCCGTGCTGCAAGCCAATTCGGGGTGGATTACAACGCGGACGTGGATCTCAAAATAGCCACCGAGTTTCAGGGTTACGATAATTTGAACGGGGAAGGCGAGATCCAGGCCATTCTGGTTGAGCATGATCAGCTTGATGCAATTTCAGCTGAATCGACTAATAACGCGATTTTGGTATTAGATAGAACCACCTTCTATGCCGAAGGTGGCGGTCAGGTTGGTGATATTGGTCAAATTGAATGCGGTGATTCCTTATTCATTGTGAGTGATACCAAAAAACAGGGCGACGCCCATTTACACATCGGCAGTCTGGAAAAGGGCAGTTTGCAAATTGGCGATAAAGTCTCTACCCGGGTTGATGCCACAGCACGCAATGCCACCATTCGGAATCACAGTGCCACCCATTTAATGCACAGCGCGTTACGCCATGTTCTGGGTGAACATGTGCAACAAAAAGGCTCCCTGGTTGAACCCGCACGGTTGAGATTCGATTTCTCGCATTACGAAGCGCTAACGCCGGAACAGATCGCCGAGATCGAGGCAGAGGTCAATCAACAAATTCAATTGAATCTGGACGCTGAATCCAAGCTGATGGGCTTCGATGATGCAATCGCGGCAGGAGCTCTGGCATTCTTTGACGAAAAGTACGGTGACAAGGTGCGTGTGCTCAGCTTCGGTGATTATTCCACCGAGCTGTGTGGCGGTACGCATGTCAAGCGCGTTGGTGATATTGGCTTTTTCAAGATCACATCTGAGTCCGGGATTGCCGCAGGCGTTCGTCGCATCGAGGCCGTTACTGGCACAGGTGCTTTGCAATGGGCACTGGAAACCGATGCTTTATTGTCTGATCTGGCCAAACAGTTGCGTACTGGGAAATCCAGTCTGGCCGACAAGCTTGGTCAAACCCTGGATAAGCAAAGATCCCTTGAGAAAGAGATCAAACAACTCAAGTCGCAATTGGCCGGTGCGCAAAGTTCAGACCTGTTAAATGACGCGGTCGAAGTAAACGGCATCAAGGTACTCGCCAAAAAAGTTGACGAGACCGATGCCAATGCGCTGCGTGACACCGTGGATCAAATTCGCAATAAGCTTGGCAAAGCCGTGATTTTACTGGTCGCAGAAACCGAGGATGGAAAAGTCCGTCTGGTTGCCGGGGTGAGTAAAGCCGAAAGCAAACAGCTCAAAGCCGGTGAACTGGTCAATCTCGCCGCACAACATGTGGGTGGCAAAGGTGGCGGACGACCGGATATGGCGATGGCAGGCGGCACCCAGCCCGAAAATATTCCCCAGGCTTTGGCGTTAGTCAAAGAATGGGTCAAACAAAAGCTGGCCTGATCCTGCATACTTCATGCAAATTTCATAAGCGTCAGGAATAATACGAGCTTATGGCATTAGTGGTGCAAAAATTTGGGGGTACCTCGGTTGGTTCGCCTGAACGTGTAAGGTCTGTGGCTGAGCGTATCAAATATGCGGTTGATAAGGGCCATCAGGTGCTGGTTACAGTGTCAGCCATGGGTGACAGCACAGATCGCCTGGTCAATTTGAGTCGCCAGGTCGCAGGGCAAGACCCTGATACTCGCGAGATGGATGTTTTACTCGCCACCGGTGAGCAAGTATCGGCTTCACTGTTGGCCATGTGTTTGCAACAAAAGGGCATTGCCTCGCGCTCATTCCTGGGGCATCAGATCGCGATAAACACCAACAATGCGCACGGTCGCGCAAGAATTGAAACAATTGAAACAAAACAACTGAGAGCTGCACTAAATAATCAGGAAGTTGCGATTGTCGCGGGCTTCCAAGGTGTGAATGCTCAGGGTGATATCACAACTTTGGGTCGTGGTGGCACAGATACCACAGCGGTTGCCTTAGCCGTGGTTCTGGAAGCGGATGAATGCCAGATCTATACTGACGTAGACGGTATTTACACTACCGATCCGAGAATCGAACCACAGGCCAGACAATTAGACCATATCACGTTTGAAGAAATGCTTGAATTGTCCAGTTTGGGTTCTCAAGTCATGCAAACCCGGGCGATGGAATTTGCCAGTAAACACATGGTTCCGATACGCGTGCTGAACAGTTTTGACCCCGAGTTTAATACACAAGGTAAAGGAACATTGATTACTAAAGATTATACCGACGCAGAAGCCCCGCTTGTTGCAGGCATTACATTTACCCGTGACGAAGCCGAGATCAATTTGCGCAATGTGCCGGATGAGCCTGGTATTGCCTACCGAATCTTGAGCCCAATTGCCGATGCGGGGATTGAGGTTGACATGATCGTGCAAACTGCCTCACGCGATGGCGATGTGGATTTCAGTTTTACCGTGCATCGAGAAAATTATCAAAAAGCCTTGAGTTTGGTTGAAATAACGTCACAAATCATGCCCAATACAGACATCAGTAGCAATGACAAAGTGGTGAAATTGTCTGTAGTCGGGGTTGGGATGCGCTCTCATGCCGGCGTTGCGAGTACGATTTTTGAAGCTTTGGCCAATGAAAGCATCAATATTCGCATGGTGTCCACATCTGAAATCAAGGTCTCGGTATTGATCGATGAATCATCACTCGAAACCGGAGTCCGTTGTTTGCATAAGGCCTTCAATTTAGCTACATAACAAGAATTATTGAAATAAATGATACGAATAGTGAGTTGAGACAGAATCTTAGCAGTTAATATTACTATTTAGCTATATAATAAGACGCAGCAGCCGTTAGAGCTGTATGAAGTGAACTAAGGTATAGGTAAGGACTAGGAGTAAAGTATGTTAATTTTGACACGCCGTATTGGCGAGACTGTCATGATAGGTGATGAGGTCACAGTCACCGTTCTAGGGGTAAAAGGTAACCAGGTAAGGCTGGGTATCAGTGCACCCAAACACATCCCCGTACATCGAGAAGAGATCTACATTCGAATCAAGCGTGAAGAGGCAATTGCTTCTGCCACCGCTGGATTGGGTGGCGGTCAGGATGATTCAGACGGAAATAGTTACTCATAAGCAATTCAAATTAGCCAAAATTTGAGTATTTAAGCCCTTATTTCATATAAGGGCTTTACCTATTTATTGCAGACCAGTATCATGTGCGCCGATCGGACGCTGGCTCGCCAGTGTTTGATGGTTCAAAAAGAAAGAATATCGGAGAGGTGGCTGAGTGGTCGAAAGCGCTCCCCTGCTAAGGGAGTAAGGGTTAATAGCCCTTCGAGGGTTCGAATCCCTCCCTCTCCGCCAGATTTGTAAAGAAGTTCGAGACGTAGCCTTTGTTTTACTATAAAATGCCGCGCCTTGGACGGGGAAATCGCAAGATAAACCCAATACAGACTAAGCGCCTGTAGCTCAGCTGGATAGAGTACTCGGCTACGAACCGAGCGGTCGGGAGTTCGAATCTCTCCAGGCGCGCCATCCCATAAAAATGGGCCCCGAAAGGGGCCTTTTTTTATGGGATGTCTCGGTTGAAGAATTGGTTCGAACTCCAAGTTCGACAAATTTGCCCGGAGCAAATTTGGACGCGCTTCAGCGCGGCCCCGGAGGACGGCATCAGCCGTCCGCAGGGGTGCGGCACAAGGATGTGCCGCACAATCTCTCCAGGCGCGCCAACCATTAAAGAGCCCACCTTCAGGTGGGTTTATTCTATACCCAACAGTCATCCCGTGGCTTGACCACGGGATCCATTTCGTTGATGGTCAAGTCACCTAGCACGTTGCTGGATACCGCGGTCAAGTCGCGGTATGACGATATTCGATTTTGTTCGCGCTTCGTCATGCCTGGCATCTTTACTTAGCCGCTTTTAGAAATAAAAATAAATAAATTCAATAATATAAAGATACTATTTAATGTGATTTCTAATAACTTGTTTTGTTAGATTCAGCCATCGGCGATATTCCCCTCAAAACAGATTGTAACTAACGCCTTACCGGGGGCATTCTCTAGCCATAAACGAATGATCGTGCAGGGCGGATAAATCCGCTGTTATCAAATCCACCTGCTAATATTAATAAAGGTTCAAAACCTTATTCATTATATTTTTATGTGCAAAGTCAAAATGTTGAAACGTTTACTTCTTATTTTATTTCTCATGCCTTCAATGGCGATTGCCGGAAAAAGTGAAGCAATTGCATACATGAAATCAGGGCAATATGAAAAAGCAGCGGCAGAATTCGAAATTCTGGCTGCCGAAGGTGACACCAGGGCTATGGTCACTATTGGGCAATTTTATTACTCGGGAAAACTTGGTCCAGTTGATTATGAAAAAGCGAACCACTGGTGGTATCGGGCTTACGAAGCCGGCAACGCAGACGCATTATCGAATATTGGAGTGTTGTATCGTGACGGGCAAGGCGTCGAGCAAAACCTTGAAATTGCATACAATATATTTCTTATCGTGCACATGAGAAGTCTTGGAGGGCAGAATACTCAAATTCGCAACAATGGAAACCTTCGCAAAACAATTGCAAGACTTGATGGGGATAGCATAAGAAAGGCCTTATGCTTCACGGAGGAATATGTCTACCGATACATCGATGCAGAAGGTAAATCGGTTGCGCCAATGAAGCCAGAAGAAATACGAATCAAGGATAAAGAATGGTGGCTGCAAGGTGAAATCACAGATTTCGATTGTGCCTAGTTTACCGCTGATAACTCTGTGTAATTTCGCCGGGCCCGCCATAATCAATTAGATCCTGGCCTATATGTCCCTCTCGATCTGCACAACCCGGTCGGTCGCTTAATGCCTAACGATTTGCGCCCAATGTTTTCTGATCCGTATTTTCGGCCAGGTTTCCGAGCGTGGTGTGGCCTACTAACCTGGCTTCCGGAATACGAAGTCGAATCTCGGCCACCAGCTCCTCAATAACGCCGTGACGAGCCCTGACCGAGACCCACAGCAGGCTAAGCGGAGTATTTAAATCGGCAAACACAACGTCTTTGTGTCCCCCCAGTAC
>JABDMI010000010.1 GCA_013001575.1 Gammaproteobacteria bacterium | reverse complement strand
TCAGTGCGGTGATCATATTTCTTAGTCTGGGAGTGAATCTAAACGCGGCTCAGGACGCACAAAAAGTTAACTCCAGAATCAGTGCCGCAACGGTTTACAACGACCGTGCCACCATAACCCGTAGCATTAAAACCGGAATTGCCAAAGGCCCCAGCACTTTGTTGGTGGAAGGCTTGCCCGGGAATATTCTGGTGCACAGTTTGCGGGTGGGCGGGGTTAGCGATCGCGCTATCGAGATCGCCTCGGTGGAAGCGCGTCGGGTTCATACAAAAGAACTCAGTAGTGAAAAAGAAGCTCAACTGCGACATACCATTCAGGATCTGCGTGATCAACGCAAAGCCTACCAGGATCAAATTGAAGCTCTGGATCTGCAAAAAGCTTTTATGCAATCGCTGATCCAGTCGCAACCCAAATTGTTACGTGAAGAAATGGAGATTGGCAAACTCGATCCTGTCACCTGGCAAAACGCCTGGTCTCTGTTGCAATCGGGTTCGGTGGATATGTTCAAGGCACGTAGTGCCGCGGTCATCGCACAACGCGAGATTGATCAAGAACTGAATCTTCTCAATCAACAACTTGCCAAACTCGCAACCGGTCAGCGCCAAACCGTTGATGCCTATATTACCATCGATGCTGCCCAAGCCGGCACGGCAACCTTCACCCTTGAGTATCAAATTCCGGGTGCCGCCTGGCAGCCAATGTACGACGCGCGTTTGAATACCGAAAACGCCAAACTGCGTCTTGATCAATTGGCCTCGGTCACCCAAACCACCGGCGAAGACTGGAACAACATCAAACTCACTTTATCCACGCATCGCCCTTCCGTGAATGCAAACTTCGATCCACTGAGTCCGTGGTTGCTAAACTTTTACGATCACCGTTATAACGCCGTATTGGCCGATGGCAGTGTGGCACAACGCTCAATGGCGCCTGTGGCTGCCGAATCTGAAGCCTATGAAGTAGATGCAATGCAAGAAATGATGGCAAAAAGTGCAGAAAAAAAAGATAAAAGAGAACAAGCCAGAATGCGCATGGCAAGTATTCACAATGCGGCCTTTTCTGCCGAGTATCGTATTCCGGGCTTGGTCAGTCTGGTCTCGGAACGCAACGCGCGTAAATTCAAAATTCAGGATCAGGAATTTGCCACCGACTTACTGGTGATGGTCGCGCCACAACGTTCCAGCAAAGCCTATCTACACGCGGAATTGAATTACCAGGGCGAGGAGCCTTTGTTACCGGGTGGTGTTGCCTTGTATCGCGACGGTGCGTTTGTGGGTAATTCGCACATGCAACTGTTGCGTCCGGAAGAAGACATGAAACTTTCTTTTGGTCTGGATGATGCCGTAAAAGTCACCCACAAAGCGCAAGCCGAGAAAAAAGGCACCACCGGTTTACTGGATAAACGCGATTTCATCACCCGCGATTACAAAACCACGGTGCATAATTATCACAAACAAGCGATTGCCGTGCGTATTCTGGACAGACTACCCGTCGCCCAACACCAAGACATTAAAGTTGTCAGCAGTGACAACACCAGCAAACCCAGTGTCGTGGATGTGGATGATAACCCCGGCATTCTGGCCTGGGACTTTGAGCTGGAAGCTGGCAATGACAAAGCCTTGAATTTTGGTTACACCATCAGTTACCCACAAAATAAGGTCTTGAGTATGGCGCAGCGGTAATTCACACAATTTTAGGATGAGTTAAAGCCCCTATTATGGGGCTTTTTTTGGATTATTTTTACGACAAATTACTAAGAACACCAATATTAGACACACACCATTTATCCAACACCAAAGTCAGATAAAGATTACAAATATAGAAACATTTTGGACAAGGGTGCAAAGCGAATTGCCCGAAGGGTAAGTACCACGGATGGTACTTATCTCAACCAGTTCGACTGAAACCGGACACATTGAATGAATATGAAATGGTGGCCGGGGGCAGACAAAAATGTAAGGAACATTTTTGGACAGTGGAGCGTAGCGACGCTGCCCGCAGGATCAAAACCAAGGATGGTTTTGATCTCATCGACCAGTTCGACTGAACACGGTTATCATTTTTAATATCTTGATAATAAAAATGGTGGCCGGGGGCAGAATCGAACTGCCGACACGCGGATTTTCAATCCGCTGCTCTACCAACTGAGCTACCCGGCCAGGGTTTGTCGAGTGACATTTTTGAAGACCGGATTCGGTCTCAAGGCTGCGTATTATGCTGTCTGCGTGCAGGCAGTCAAGTGAATTAGGGCTTTTATCCGGCTAAAGTGTGTTTTTTCAGCAAAATCAGGCCATTTTCGGTCTGAATCTGGCAATCGGAAATGTTTATTCCGCGTCAGTTGGTACAAAGGCATCCGGTGCTTTTGAGCCTTCCCCGAAGAAATATTTTTCCATTTCCGCCTCCAGGAATTTACGATCCTTGGGATTGATCGGACTCAGGCGATATTCATTGATCAGCATGGTCTGGTGACCCAGCCACTGTTGCCAAGCGGGTTTTGAAACCTCGGCAAATACCCGTTGGCCCAGTTCACCGGGATAGGGTTGAAAATCAAGGCCTTCAGCTTCTTGTTTCAGAAGTACGCATTGAACAGTTCTACTCATAATAATCTCGGACTTAAAATTACAGGCTCAGCAAGGATTGCATAATGCGTTTGACCGGCGCGGCAATTCCAACCTCGGGTTGTTGGTGCAATTTAAAAAACCGCGACTGTGCATCCATCACATTAGCGGGTGCCATTTTATCGGAACTCATCACCACATGCGGATGAATATCCAGATGATAATGACTAAAGGTGTGACGAAACGATTCCAATTCCTGAA
>JABDMI010000009.1 GCA_013001575.1 Gammaproteobacteria bacterium | reverse complement strand
TGCCACAAACGCGTGAGCACATTTTGTTGTCGCGTCAGGTTGGTGTTCCTTACATCGTGGTTTATCTGAACAAAGCCGACATGGTTGATGATGAAGAATTGCTGGAACTGGTTGAGATGGAAGTTCGTGATCTGTTGTCAGCGTACGAATTCCCGGGTGATGACACCCCGATCGTGACCGGTTCGGCTCTGAAAGCCATCGAAGGCGACCAAAGCGACATCGGCGTACCGAGTATCTACAAATTGGTTGAAGTACTGGATACCTACATTCCGTTGCCAGAGCGCGCCATCGACGGTGCTTTCCTGATGCCGGTAGAGGACGTGTTCTCTATCTCGGGTCGCGGCACGGTAGTTACCGGTCGTATTGAGCGCGGTATTGTGAAAGTTGGCGAAGAGATCGAGATCGTTGGCATTAAAGACACCGCCAAAACCACCTGTACCGGTGTTGAGATGTTCCGTAAGCTGCTCGACGAAGGTCAAGCGGGCGATAACGTAGGTGTATTGCTGCGTGGTACCAAGCGTGAAGAAGTTGAGCGTGGTCAGGTACTGGCGAAGCCGGGTTCGATCACCCCGCACACCAAGTTCGAAGCCGAGACCTATATCTTGAGCAAAGATGAGGGTGGTCGTCACACACCATTCTTCAAAGGCTATCGTCCACAGTTCTACTTCCGTACCACGGACGTGACGGGTGAAGTGATCCTGCCGGAAGGCGTTGAGATGGTTATGCCTGGCGACAACATCAAAATGAATGTTGAGCTGATCGCCCCGATCGCGATGGAAGACGGTTTGCGTTTTGCGATCCGTGAAGGTGGCCGTACCGTTGGCGCTGGTGTAGTAGCCAAAATCATCGCGTGATATTAATCAGGTGGGTGCGTGTTGCATCTACCGCTTTTGTTAAAACTTTAATTGGAGAAGTCCATGGCGAATCAAAATATTCGCATCCGTCTGAAAGCATTCGATCACGCATTGATCGATCAGTCGGCCAAAGAGATCGTTGAAACCGCTAAACGCACTGGTGCTCGTGTGAAAGGACCTATTCCTTTGCCGACCAAAAAAGAGCGTTTTACTGTTTTGATCTCGCCACATGTTAATAAAGACGCACGAGATCAATATGAGCTCCGTACCCACAAGCGCATGATGGATATCGTTGAGCCAACCGATAAAACGGTTGATGCCTTAATGAAGCTGGAATTGCCCACTGGTGTGGACGTTCAGATCAAGTTGAACTGATTAAAGCCCAAATCTATGGATTTGGGTATTGCGGTAAGCCAAAAAGTTGTTATAATAGTGGGCTACCATTAACCGGCACATCGTTGGTCGGAATTAAAATTTAGTAGAAATACCCGTGTCGATTTGTGCACGGGTGTTTTTTTTGCAAAAAAACTTGATTTGTCAATAACTTACGAGTCTCTAATCAGGCTTCAAAAGTGCAACAAAATCAGATTTTTACGTTGACGGGCGCCATAGCAGGCTCCGAGGACAGAGGTATAAACACATGGCTATTGGGCTAGTAGGTCGCAAATGCGGCATGACACGACTTTTTACTGATGCGGGCGAATCCGTGCCAGTGACAGTTGTGGAAGTACTACCGAATCGCGTGACACAGGTTAAAACTGTGGAAAACGATGGTTATAGTGCAGTTCAAGTGACCACCGGGTCGCGTAAACTTTCACGTGTCACCAAAGCGGTTGCCGGGCATTACGCCAAGGCAAACCAGGAAGTCGGTCGTGGCTTGTGGGAATTCCGTCTAGACGATGACGCTGCCGATATCGAAGTTGGTACAGAGTTTACGGTTGAAACTCTTAATGAGGGTCAAAAGGTCGATGTGACCGGCACTTCAATCGGTAAAGGTTTCCAGGGTGGTGTTAAGCGCTGGAACTTCCGTATGCAAGACGCTACCCACGGTAACTCGCTCGCGCATCGTGCGCCGGGTTCTATCGGGCAAAACCAAACCCCGGGTCGTGTTTTCAAAGGCAAGAAAATGGCGGGCCACATGGGTGCAGAACGCACTACCAATCAAAACCTTGAGCTGGTCAAGATCGATGCGGAACGCAATCTGTTATTGATCAAGGGTGCAGTACCTGGAGCCAAAGGTGGTGACTTGATCGTGAATAATGCCGTTAAATATAAAAACAAAGGAGGCGCTTGATCATGGAATTACAAATGCATGGTAATTCAAATGGCGTCACTGTTTCCGAAGTAACTTTCGGTCGTGATTTTAATGAGAGCCTGGTTCATCAGGTCGTCAATGCTTATCTGGCTGGAGCCCGTCAAGGTTCCAAAGCCCAGAAGAACCGCGCTGCTGCCAGTGGCGGTGGTATTAAGCCGTGGCGTCAAAAAGGTACTGGCCGAGCTCGTGCCGGTACTATCCGTAGCCCGATCTGGGTTGGTGGCGGCCGTGCTTTTGCCGCTCAACCGCGTGATTACACCCAGAAAGTTAACAAGAAGATGTATCGCGCCGCGATGCAGTCATTGTTATCCGAGCTGGTGCGTCAAGAGCGCCTGGTCATCGTTGAAGAATTTTCAGTGGACGAGCCTAAGACCAAAGTACTGGTTAATAAATTAAAAGACATGGAAATGGATAATGCCCTCATCATAATTGAAGGCTATGACCAGAACCTTGATCTTTCGTCACGCAATATTCCGCGTGTCAATGTTATCGATGTGTCGTCTATCGATCCGGTCAGCTTGTTGTACTACGATCGCGTGGTCATGACAGTTGGAGCGGTACGTATTCTTGAGGAGAAACTGGGATGAGCAAACAAGTTCTGACTGAGCGTCTCTCCACAATTCTGGTAGAGCCGCATATTAAAGAAAAAAGCATGCTGTTGATGGGTAACCGTCAAGTGGCATTTAAAGTCCGTGTTGACGCAACCAAACCCGAAGTCAAGGCGGCGGTTGAATTGATGCTGGACAAGAAAGTCGATTCTGTGAATATCCTCAACGTTAAAGGCAAATCCAAACGCTTTGGCCAATATATTGGTAAACGCAAAAACTGGAAAAAAGCCTACGTGACATTGTCAGAAGGCCAGGAAGTTGATTTTCTGGGGCTTGAGTAATTAAAGACTGAGTAATTATCATGGCATTACATAAAGCAAAACCAACATCACCAGGTCGTCGTTTTACCGTTTCGGTAAAAACTGCTGATCTACACAAGGGTGCACCGTATGCGCCGTTGCTGGAAAAGAAAAGCAAAAGCGGTGGTCGTAACAATAACGGTCGTATCACAACGCGTCATCGCGGCGGTGGTCACAAACAGCATTACCGTATTGTTGACTTCAAACGCAACAAGGACGGCATTCCTGGAAAAGTCGAACGTCTTGAGTATGATCCTAATCGCAGTGCACACCTGGCATTGGTGATCTATGCAGACGGCGAACGTCGTTACATTATTGCACCCAAGGGTGTTAAGGCCGGTGACCCGATCATTTCCGGTACCCACGCCCCGATCAAACCGGGTAATTGCATGCCATTACGCAATATTCCGGTTGGTACGCTGGTGCATTGCATTGAAATGAAACCTGGTAAAGGTGCCCAGATCGCACGTAGTGCCGGAGCTTCTGCTCAATTGGCCGCACGTGAAGGCATGTACGCTACTTTGCGTTTGCGTTCAGGTGAAATGCGCAAGATCATGGCCGATTGTCGTGCCACGGTTGGTGAGGTCGGAAACGACGAACACAGTCTGCGTAAATTAGGTAAAGCCGGTGCTACCCGCTGGCGTGGTATTCGTCCAACGGTACGTGGTGTTGCCATGAACCCGGTCGATCACCCGCATGGTGGTGGTGAAGGTCGTACTTCCGGTGGTCGTCATCCGGTAAGTCCATGGGGTATGCCTACCAAAGGTAAGAAAACCCGTAGTAACAAACGTACGGACAAAATGATTGTTCGTCGTCGTAAAGCGCGTAAGTAATTAAAGGTTAAAAGATATGCCACGTTCATTGAAAAAAGGTCCATTTATTGATCTGCACCTCGAAAAGAAAGTGCAAACCGCAATTGAGACTAACAACAAACGCCCGATCAAAACCTGGTCGCGTCGCTCCATGGTCTCTCCGGATATGGTGGGTCTGACCATTGCAGTGCATAACGGGCGTCAACACGTTCCGGTACTGGTTTCGGAGAATATGGTAGGCCATAAACTTGGTGAATTTGCCGCAACGCGAACCTATAAAGGTCACGCTGCAGACAAAAAAGCCAAGCGCTAATTTAAAGGTTGAATGACATGCAAGTAATAGCAAAACATAAACATGCCCGCATCTCGCCACAGAAATGTCGCCTGATCGCTGACATGATCCGTGGCAAAGACGTGAGTGAAGCATTAACCACTTTGTCGTTCATGCCCAAGAAAGGTGCTGCGCTGGTCAAAAAAGTATTGGAGTCAGCCATTGCCAATGCCGAGCACAATCACGGCGCTGATATTGATGAACTTAAAGTATCCAGCATCATGATCGACGCCGGGCCGGTATACAAGCGTATGCGTGCTCGTGCCAAAGGGCGTGGTAACCGCATCCTGAAACGCACAAGTCACATTATGGTAGAGGTCGCTGACCAATAAGCGCCACAAATTATTAGTTTAACGAACGTAATCAAAGTTTAGAGAAAACGTATGGGTCAAAAAGTACATCCAGTCGGAATTCGCCTCGGCATAACTCGTGATTGGTCTTCGAAGTGGTACGCCAATTCGGAAGACTATGCGAAGTATGTGCACGCGGATCATAAAGTGCGCGAGTTTCTGAAAAAGAAATTATCGCAGGCGTCCGTCAGCTTTATTCAGATCGAGCGTCCAGCCAAAAAACTGCACGTTACTATCCACACGGCACGCCCGGGGATCGTGATCGGTAAAAAAGGTGAAGACATCGAACGTTTACGCGGCGAAGTTGCCAAGCTCACCAAAATGCATATCAACGATGTGCGTATGAGTATTGCCGAGATTCGCAAGCCCGAGCTGGACGCACAACTGGTTGCTGAAGGAATTTCGCAACAACTGATCCGTCGTGTGATGTTCCGTCGTGCCATGAAGCGCGCCGTAACCAACACCATGCGTTTGGGTGCCAAGGGCATCAAAGTTAAAGTTTCCGGTCGTCTGAATGGCGCCGAGATCGCACGTTCTGAGTGGTATCGCGAAGGTCGTGTGCCGCTACACACTTTACGTGCTGATATTGATTACGGTTTTGCCGAAGCCCTGACAACTTACGGGATCATCGGTATCAAAGTATGGATATTCAAAGGCGAAGTTTATGGCGGAATGCCAAGCTTGTCGGCTGCGACCACCCGTGGCGCGGCGTAACCTGGGGTAATTAGAAATGTTACAACCTAAAAGATCTAAGTATCGCAAAATGATGAAGGGCAAGAACCGTGGTCTTGCCAACCGGGGTAGCTCGGTCTCATTCGGTGAATACGGTTTAAAAGCACTTGGTCGTGGACGCATTACAGCGCGTCAGATCGAAGCCGCACGTCGTGCCATGACGCGTCATGTTAAACGTGGCGGTAAAATCTGGATCCGTATCTTCCCGGACAAGCCGATCACCAAAAAACCTCTCGAAGTTCGTCAGGGTAAAGGTAAAGGTAGCGTGGAGTATTACGTAGCCCAGATTCAACCCGGTCGTATGCTGTACGAGATGGAAGGTGTGAGCGAAGAGATCGCTCGTGAAGCATTCCGTTTGGCGGCAGCTAAATTACCGATTCCAACCAAATTCGTTTCCCGTCAGGTGATGTGATGAAATCAGGTCAAATATTAAAAGCAGCCGAGCTGCGCAAGAAAACCGCTGATGAGTTAAACACTGAATTACTCAGCATACGTGACGAGCAATTCAAATTGCGTTTACAAGCGGCTACTGGTCAGGCAATGAAGCCACATGAGTTCACGATTGCCCGTCGTAATATTGCACGCATCAAAACCATTCTGGAAGAAAAGAATTCAGCAGGTAGTGAAAAATGAGTGAAGCTACACAAAATAAAGTAATTCGTACCCTAACCGGCAAAGTTGTCAGTAACAAGATGACCAAGTCGATTACGGTATCTGTCGAGCGTCGTGTCAAGCACCCGTTGTATGGTAAGTACACCACCAAATCAACCAAGCTTAAAGCACATGACGAAAACAACGATTGCAACATCGGGGATCTGGTCAAGATCACTGAATGTCGCCCGATCTCGAAAACCAAAGCCTGGACTTTGCACGAGATCGTCGAGCGCGCTGCAATTTAATCGAATTGAACATCAAGATTTTAATTAAAAAGATTTTTTAGAGGAACAGCGGCAATGATACAAATGCAAAGCATGCTTAACGCAGCCGACAACAGTGGCGCCCGTCGAATGATGTGCATCAAGGTGTTGGGTGGTTCTAAGCGCCGTTATGCCAACGTGGGCGACATCATCAAGGTGAGTGTCAAAGATTCGATTCCACGCGGCAAAGTTAAAAAAGGCGAAGTGTATAACGCTGTAGTAGTTCGTACACGTAAAGGTGTGCGTCGTCCAGACGGTTCATTGATCCGTTTCGATGGCAATGCGGCAGTTTTGTTGAATGCGCGCTTCGAACCGATCGGTACTCGTATTTTTGGCCCGGTAACCCGTGAGCTGCGTACCGAACGATTTATGAAAATCGTTTCACTGGCACCAGAAGTACTTTAAGGCCGGGAGTTAATAGATATGCAACGTTTTAAGAAAGGTGACGAAGTCATCGTAGTGGCAGGCAAAGACAAAGGTAACCGTGGATCGGTTCTGGAGGTCATGCTGGAAGATCAGAACATTCTGGTTGAGGGTATCAATCTGGTGAAAAAACACCAGAAACCCAATCCGAATGCCGGCGTACCGGGTGGCATCGTGGAAAAAACCATGCCATTGGATATTTCCAATGTTATGCATTACAACCCGATCACCAAAAAAGGTGACCGCATCGGTTTCAGAACTCTGGATGACGGACGTAAAGTGCGTTTCTATCGTTCTAACCAAGAGATTGTTACCAAGGATCTGTGATCCCGGGTTTAGCCAAGTAAAAGTAATATTAAAGAGTTTTTAAGAGTAATTAACCATGGCACGTTTAAAAGAATTTTATAACGAGACAGTTCTTCCTCAGTTGATGGAGAAATTCTCGTACAAAAGTAACATGCAGGCTCCACGCATCACCAAGATCACCTTGAACATGGGTGTGGGTGAGGCTCTGGCTGATAAAAAGATCCTGGAGAATGCCAAATCCGATATGACCAAGATCGCCGGTCAACGTCCCGTAACCACATTGGCACGTAAATCGGTAGCGGGATTCAAGATCCGTGAAGGTTATCCAATCGGTTGTAAAGTAACTCTGCGTAAAAGCAGAATGTATGAGTTCCTGGATCGTCTGGTAAACATCTCGATTCCACGTACGCGTGACTTCCGCGGTTTGAACCCGAAATCATTTGACGGTCGTGGTAACTACAGCATGGGTGTAAAAGAGCAAATTATCTTCCCGGAGATCAACTACGACGAAGTAGATGCGCTACGCGGTATGGACATCACCATCACAACCACGGCTAAGACCAACGAAGAAGGCAAAGCATTGCTGGAAGCGTTCAACTTTCCGTTCAAGAAATAATTTTTAAAGACAAGTACGAGTAACCCAAGAGAATAGTTATGGCCAAGGTATCAATGAAACAACGTGAGCTTAAAAGAGAGCGCACGGTTGCCAAGTTTGCCCAGAAACGTGCAGCCCTGAAAGCGATCATAAAAAATCCAAAGTCTACCGACGACGAGATTTTTGAGGCGCAACAGAAACTGCAAAAGTTACCACGTAATGCATCGCCCAGCCGTTTGCATAACCGTTGTAACCTGACTGGACGCCCGCACGGCTACTATCGCAAGTTTGGCCTGGGTCGTAACAAATTACGTGAGTACGCCATGCGTGGCGAATTGCCAGGACTGTCCAAGGCCAGTTGGTAAACACTTTTAAAGCACAAGAGACAAGAGTAAAACATCATGAGCATGACTGATCCTATCGCTGACCTGTTAACCCGAATTCGTAACGGGCAATTGTCAAATAAAGCGAATGTAAGTATTCCTTCTTCCAAACAGAAAAAGGCCATTTTGAATGTGCTGAAGAACGAAGGCTATATTGCTGACTTCAATGAAGTTCAGGAAGGCGCGCACAAGAATTTACTGGTTGATCTCAAGTACTACCAGGGCCGTCCGGTGATCGAAGTGATCAAGCGTGTTAGTCGTCCGGGTCTGCGTAGTTATAAAGCAAAAGACGAACTGCCTAAAGTATTGGGCGGGCTGGGTGTTGCGATTGTTTCAACGTCCAAAGGTGTAATGACAGATCGCGAAGCGCGTGCACAGGGTCAGGGCGGCGAAGTTCTGTGCTTTGTCTCTTAAGAACCATTAGCGATAACAAATTAAGGTAATTAGTAATGTCTAGAGTGGCTAAAAAACCGGTCGAGATGCCAAAAGGTGTAGAAGTGACGATCAATCGTCAAGAACTCTCTTTCAAAGGCAGCAAAGGCAGTTTGCAAATGCAATTGCATACTGATGTGACCATAGAGCAAGAAGAGAACTCTCTGCTTGTACAACCACGCAACAACAGTCGTCAGGCAATTGCTCTGGCTGGCACCATGCGTTCACTGGTCCAGAATATGGTTACCGGCGTTAGTGAAGGTTTTGAGAAAAAACTCGAACTGCGTGGCGTTGGTTATCGTGCCCAGGCACAAGGTAACAAATTGAATTTGAACCTCGGTTTCTCGCACCCGGTTGAACATCAGGTGCCTGAAGGTATCAAGGTTGAAACCCCGAGCCAGACAGAAGTGGTGGTCAGCGGAATCGATAAACAAAAAGTTGGACAGGTAGCTGCGGAAATTCGTGCTTACCGTCCACCAGAGCCCTATAAGGGCAAAGGCGTTCGCTACCTTGGCGAATACGTCGCAATGAAAGAAGCGAAAAAGAAATAATTAGGCTTTTAATTTTTCAATTATTTGCAAGAATTTTTAGTAGAGAACAGTAATGAATAAAAGTGAATCACGCCAACGACGCGCCCGTCGTACCAGAGCAAAGATCCGTGAGCTTGGAGTTCCACGTTTAACCGTGACCCGCAGCCCGCGTCATATCTATGCACAAGTTTTCAGTGCTGATGGTAGCCAGGTTCTGGCCGCTGCCAGTACGCTGGACAAAACGGTCAATGACGGCTTGAAATACACCGGAAACATTGATGCCGCTAAAGCTGTAGGAGCTGCAATTGCAGACAAGGCAAAAGCTGCAGGATTAAGCAAAGTGGCTTTTGATCGTGCCGGATACCAGTATCACGGTCGGGTCAAGGCCCTGGCAGACAGCGCGCGTGAAGGCGGTCTGGACTTTTAACAGGTTTTATTGAAATTTTTTTAAGTACGCAAGTGCACACTTAGAAGTAAGAGAAGATTATGGCAGAGCAACGTGGTGATAGAAACAAGACTGATGACCTGGTTGAGAAACTGGTCACGGTAAACCGTGTATCCAAAGTAGTGAAAGGTGGTCGTCAATTCGGCTTTACCGCACTAACTGTGGTCGGCGACCAGAATGGTAAAGTTGGATTCGGATATGGCAAGGCAAAAGAAGTGCCAGTTGCGATCCAGAAAGCCATGCAACAAGCACGTCGTCATATTGTTAACGTCAATCTTAAAGATGACACATTGCAATACACGCTCAAAGGCCGCCATGGCGCTTCGCGTGTTTACATGCAGCCAGCCTCGGAAGGTACGGGCGTAATTGCCGGTGGTGCCATGCGTGCTGTTTTGGAATGTGCCGGCGTACGTAACGTATTGGCCAAGAGTTATGGCTCGCGTAACCCGATCAACCTGGTGCGCGCAACCATTAAAGCCCTGGAAGGCATGCATTCACCTGCAAGTATTGCCGCCAAGCGTGGTAAAGCTGTTTCCGAGATCGTCGGTTAATACAATAGCTTAACGATTGAAATTATTTAAGAGTAGTGGACAAACCAATGGCTAACAAAAAAGTAAAAGTCACATTAGTGAAAAGTACCAACGGCAGACTCAAGGCGCACAAAGCCTGTGTTGCCGGATTGGGATTGCGTCGTATGCATCACAGTGTTGAAGTAATTGATACCCCGGAAAACCGTGGCATGATCAACAAGGTTTCTTACTTGCTAAAAGTAGAAGAAGCTTAAAAATTCGATTTAGAAGGTAATTGAAATGCGTTTAAATACATTAAAACCAAGTAAAGGCTCAAATACGGCAGGCAAACGTCGCGGCCGTGGTATTGGCTCTACTCTGGGTAAAACCTGTGGTCGTGGACACAAAGGTCAGCACGCCCGTTCCGGTGGATATCACAAAGTCGGTTTTGAAGGCGGTCAAATGCCTTTACAACGTCGTTTACCTAAAGTCGGTTTTACCGCGCGCGTGTCGGCACACTACGCTGAAGTGCGTTTGGGCGAATTGAATAATGTTAAAGATGATGTGATCGATCTGTTAACGCTTAAAAAAGCCAACTTGATCAAGGCCAATGCCAAAACGGTCAAGATCTTTGCTTCTGGCAAGCTTGATAAAGCAGTAACCGTACAAGGCGTACGTGTGACTAAAGGTGCACGTGCAGCGATTGAAGCGGCTGGCGGCAAGATCGTCGACTAAACATACAAGTATTACGTACACAGGATAAACAGAGTGGCTAAAACACCAACACCGGCAAATGCAATGACAGGATCGCGTCTCAAGGAATTGAGAGGGCGGATCTTTTTCTTGCTGGGCGCCCTATTGGTTTACCGCATTGGTACGTTTATTCCGGTACCAGGTGTAGACCCACAGCGTTTTCGTGAGCTTCTCGATCTTGGCAGTGGCCAGGGTGGTATTTTTGAAGTCATGAATATGTTCAGTGGTGGCGCACTGGAACGTTTAAGTATTTTTGCGCTGGGCATCATGCCTTACATTACCACCGCGATTGTGGTGCAAATGTTAACGGCAATGGTTCCACGCTTTATGGAATTGAAAAAAGAAGGCCAGGCTGGTCAACGCAAACTGACCACGTATACGCGTTATGGCACACTCGGATTGGCCTCGGTTCAGGCATTTTTTACCTCGATCGCTTTGCAGAATCAGGGTATTGCCATGAACCCCGGACCACAATTCATGGTCATTGCGGTGGTGTCTTTGGTCACCGGAGCCTTGTTCCTGATGTGGTTGGGCGAGCAAATTACAGAGCGGGGTATTGGTAATGGAATTTCCTTACTGATTCTTGCCAGTATCGTAGCCGGACTGCCTGGTGCGTTTGGTAACTCGGTCACCCTGGTCAATAACGGTCAGCTTTCGTCGATTGCGGCCTTGTTAATATTCCTTGGTGTCTTGGTTGTGATCTACGGAGTTTGTTACTTCGAACGCGCCTTACGCAAGATTGCGGTTAACTATGCCAAGCGTATGCAAGGTCGTCGCATGATGGCGGGTCAAAGCAGTCACTTGCCATTCAAGGTCAACATGTCGGGCGTAATGGCACCGATCTTTGCCTCGAGTCTGATCCTGTTGCCGGTAACGATTGCCAGTTTCGCGGGAACCAGTTCATCGTTTTCGTGGTTACAGGATATTTCGGACAAGATCAGCCCCGGAAAACCTTTGTACATCATGCTGTATACCGCCATGATCGTCGGATTCTGTTTTTTCTGGGTAGCTTTAGTGCAAAAACCGGAAGAGATCGCCGATAACCTCAAGCGTTCAGGAGCATTTATCCCGGGTATTCGTCCAGGTAAACAAACCGGTGAATACATTGATAAGGTATTAACGCGTCTGACCTTCTGGGCAGCGATCTATGTCACCATTGTGTGTCTGATACCCGAATTTTTAATTTTGAAATTTAATGTGCCGTTTTATTTCGGCGGAACCTCGTTGCTGATCATTGTGGTGGTATTTATGGACTTCATGTCACAACTGCAAGCTCATGCAATGTCACACCAATACGAAGGCTTGATGAAAAAATCAAACTTCACTGGCAAGAAAAAAGGCAAGAACAAGGGCAAATAAGCACATTGTTAATGCAATGTAGCTGTCCAGGAGACAATTATGAAAGTACGTGCTTCAGTCAAGAAAATTTGTCGCAACTGCAAAGTCATCAGACGCAATCGTCAAGTGCGTGTGATCTGCACCGACCCGCGCCATAAACAGCGTCAGGGTTAAGGTTGTCTGCATTTTTATTGTCAAAGAATTTAATTAACGAAGATTGAACAAGAGAGAAAGTAAAACCTGTAAAAAGGGTTCGGAGTAAGATTTATGGCTCGTATAGCTGGTATAAACATTCCTGCAAACAAACACACAGTGATCGCACTGCGTAGCATCTATGGCATTGGCCCAACTCGTTCACAAAAGATATGTGACGCGGCCGGTGTTGATGGTACTACCAAGGTTCGCGACCTGACCGATGATGAAGTCGCTAATTTGCGTAACCAGGTTGGCAGCTTCACCGTTGAGGGTGATCTGCGTCGTGAAATATCCATGGACATCAAACGTTTGATGGATTTGGGTTGCTACCGTGGTATTCGTCATCGCCGTGGCTTGCCATTGCGTGGCCAGCGTACCAAGACCAATGCGCGCACCCGAAAAGGTCCGCGTCGTCCTATCCGTAAATAAACAGTTTCAACATTTAAACTAAGTAATAGCATCAGGTAATTTGTTATGGCAAAAGCGCCACGTAAAAAGAAGATTAAAAAGACAGTTGTTGAGGGCATTGCCCACATCAATGCGTCATTTAATAACACCATTGTGACCATTACTGATCGTCAAGGTAATGCCCTGTCCTGGGCAACAGCTGGCGGTTCAGGTTTTCGCGGTTCGCGTAAAAGCACACCATTCGCAGCCGGTGTGGCTGCCGAGCGTGCCGGAAACGCAGCTAAAGAATACGGTGTTAAAAACGTAGAAGTGCGTGTTAACGGACCCGGCCCTGGTCGTGAGTCTGCAGTACGTTCACTGAATAACATCGGACTGAATGTAACGTCAATCCGTGATATTACCCCGATTCCTCACAATGGCTGTCGTCCGCCTAAACGCCGTCGCGTTTAAAGGAGAACAATTATGGCAAGATATACTGGACCAACCTGTAAACTAGCACGTCGCGAAGGCACCGATCTTTTTCTGAAAAGCGGTATTCGCAGTCTTGAAGATAAATGTAAAGCCCAGGTAAAACCGGGTGGTAACGGTCAAGGCCGTGCACGTATCTCTGAATACGGTTTGCAGTTGCGTGAAAAACAAAAATTACGTCGTATGTACGGTGTGCTGGAAAAGCAATTCCGTAACTACTACAAAAAAGCGGCTAAAACCCGTGGTGCGACCGGTGAAAACCTGTTGAAACTTCTGGAAACGCGTCTGGATAACGTGGTTTATCGCATGGGTTTTGCATCAACCCGTGCCGAAGCCCGTCAACTGGTTAGCCATAAAGGCATCCAGGTTGGTGAGCAGATTGTCAATATTCCTTCCTACGTTGTTGCGGCCGGTGACACGATAAGTGTGCGTGAAAAATCTCGCAAACAAGACCGTATTCTGACAGCTTTGGAAATTGCCGGTCAACGCGGTTTTCCGGAGTGGGTGGAAGTGGATACTAAAGGCATGAGCGGTGTGTTCAAGGCAGTTCCAGAGCGTGACGAGATATTGCCAGACGTTAACGAAAATCTGGTTGTGGAATTGTATTCCAAATAATCCGGATCGTTCTATTCAGTATCTAAAGAATTTAAACAGATTTAGTACATTCATTAAAGAGGTTATCTCACATGCTGGGATCAGTTGCAGAATTTTTAAAGCCACGTATCGTTAAGATCGATGCACAGAATGATCACAATGCACGGATCACAATCGAGCCTTTCGAGCGTGGTTTCGGGCACACCCTGGGTAATGCCTTACGTCGTATTTTGTTGTCATCTATGCCTGGCGCGGCAATTACCGAAGCCAACATAGAAGGCGTTTTGCACGAGTACACCAGTATTGAAGGTGTGCAGGAAGATGTGGTTGATATTCTTTTGAATCTCAAACTTGTCGCCTTGAAAATGCATAACCGTGAATCAGCCGAATTGATCTTGCACAAAAAAGGTCCTGGTCAGGTATTGGCTAGCGACATTCAGCTTGATCATGATATCGAAGTCATGAACCCGGACCTGGTGATCGCGACCTTGTCGGATAATGCTGAATTAAAAATGACCTTGAAGATCCAACGTGGTCGTGGCTATCAACCAGCTGCTGCACGTACCGGGTTTGAAGAGCAAACCGCCGAGATCGGTAGTCTGCAACTGGACGCGTCTTACAGTCCGGTATTGAAGGTCAGTTACAAAGTAGATGCGGCGCGTGTTGAACAACGCACCAACCTCGACAAATTGATCATCGATGTGGAAACCAACGGTACCATCGATCCAGAAGAAGCGATTCGTCATGCGGGTTCTATCCTGAAAGATCAATTGGAGATTTTTGTTGACCTTGAAGGCCAGGAAGAAGTTGAAGGTCAGGCGGCAGATGTTTATGTTGATCCGATTCTGCTGCGTCCTGTTGATGAACTGGAATTAACCGTGCGTTCGGCAAACTGCCTGAAAGCGGAAAATATTATTTATATTGGTGATCTGGTGCAACGTACGGAAGTTGAATTATTACGTACACCAAACCTGGGTAAAAAATCGTTAACCGAGATCAAGGACGTATTGTCTGAAAACGGTTTGGCCCTGGGTACCAAAATTGAAAACTGGCCACCGGCTAATTTAAAGCACGATTAAAAATCGTAGTAACAACTAACAAAGAATTTGAGGTAATACCATGCGACATCGTAAGAGTGGTCGTCAACTAAATCGCAACAGCAGTCATCGTCATGCCATGTTCCGTAATATGGCGGCATCATTGTTTGAGCATGAAACCATTAAAACAACCGTGCCCAAAGCCAAAGAGCTACGCCGTGTCGTTGAGCCATTAATCACAATGGCCAAGAACGACACCGTTGCAACCCGCCGTCGTGCTTTTGACAAATTACGTAGCAAAGTTGCTGTGGGTAAATTGTTTGAGATCGCGCCACGTTTCAAAGAGCGTCCGGGTGGTTATACCCGTATTTTGAAAACCGGTCATCGTCCCGGCGATGCAGCCCCAATGGCTATTATTCAGTTGGTCGAGTTAAGCGACGACTGATTAATCGTCGAAATGAATGCAAAAAACCGGCATCAGCCGGTTTTTTTGTGCCCAAATTGTAATCAACTGTAACTTATTGTATTTACAGATAATTTATACAGTATTTTCCTTTTTCGAGCCCGTATAATCGTTGTTCAGTTTAAGTACAGCGGCAGGCTTTATTCTGCTAATAACAATAAAAGCACTTAATCAAATGTTTATTTAAACCCCATCAAAATAAAACAAATTATGAAAAAATCACTTCAATTGGCACAACTCGTTTTAGTTTGTTTATTCCTCAGCGCCTGTGGCGGCGGGGGCGGTGGTGGCAGTACTCCACCGCCACCACCTGTGAATACCGCGCCTACGTCTAATGCTGGACCTGACCAGAGTGTGGATGAAAATACCACCGTGACACTGGCCGGTACCGGTAGTGATTCCGATGGCACGATTAGCAGTTTTGCCTGGACGCAATCTTCTGGCCCGACTGTGACCTTGTCGGATGCATCAATAGCAGCGCCGACTTTTGATGCCCCGTCAACAGGAAATGCCAGTAGTGTCACAGTAGTCCTGACTTTGACCGTCACTGATGATGACGGCGCAACGGGAAGTGACTCAGTCAGTATTACCGTCAACACCACCAATCAGTCGCCTATGGCAAATGCTGGCCCCGATCAAAGTGTTGATGAACAAAGCACAGTTAATCTTGATGGTGCTGGTAGCTCTGATCCGGATGGTTCTGTTGCCGCCTATGTCTGGACACAAACGGGGGGACAGAACGTGACTTTAAGCGGAGCCGACACAGCCACCCCGAGTTTTACCTCTCCGGCTATCAGTAGTCAGGAGATATTGACTTTTTCACTGGTCGTAACCGATGATCGTGGTACAGACAGTACCGCCGATGTTGTCGAGATTACCGTTAATCCTGTTCCGACACTGAATATTCCACCAACTGCAGACGCGGGTGCTGATCAAAGCGCAACTTCAAACCAGGTTGTAAACCTTGATGGTTCAAATTCGTCTGACATTGACGGCACAATTATATCTTACGCCTGGAGTCAAACTGCAGGACCTGAAATGGTGAGTATCAATAATGCCACGATGGCGATGGCCAGTTTTACCGCACCTGTTGTCACTGCGGATACCACTTATACCTTTGAGTTAGTGGTCACCGATAACGAGGGGTCGAGTGCTAGCGATAGTGTAGATGTCATTGTGTCACCTGCACCAAGCTCTGTCACTATCACAGGAAAGGCGACTTACGATAACGTGCCACACAATACCGTGACCAATGGTTTGAATTATGCTGGTACTACTCAAGACCCGATTCGCCGTGCGGTTGTTGAGCTGATTCAAGGTGCAACAATAATACACAGTGACTTAACCGATATTGACGGGAATTATTCCTTCACCGTCAATCCGAATAGCGGGAGCTATTTTGTCCGAATTAAGGCACGTACGCTGCTCACCGGAGCGGCCAGCTGGGATGTGTTGGTTGTTGACAACACCAATAGTCAGGCGATATATGCCCTCGATGGCTCAAGTTTTGAGGTACTAACCAGTGACATAAATCGTCCCACTATGAATGCCGGTTCGGGTTGGGGTGGCAGCAGTTATACCGGTGCGCGAGCAGCTGCACCTTTCCATATTCTTGATCGGTTGGTAGACGGCAAACTGAAGTTGCTGGCGGTTGATCCGAATTTGACAATGCCTTCAGTGGATGTCAACTGGAGTGTTAATAACAGCCCGACAAGCGGCTCATCTGACCAATTGACCAATTTACGCAATGGCGACATTGGTACCTCGTTCTATTCGACTTTCCCGTCTTCCGCTGCCGAATTCGCCGGACCCCAGTTCTTTATACTCGGAACCCAGGATGTGGATACCGATGAATACGACGGCCATGTAGTTGTGCATGAGTGGGGGCATTATTTTGAGAATGTATTGTCACGTTCCGACAGCCTTGGTGGCGCTCACGCAGGTGGTGATCGACTCGATATGCGTGTGGCCTTTGGCGAAGGATTTGGTAATGCCTGGTCGGCTATCATTACTGACGACACCTTTTATCGCGATTCCCTGGATAGTCAGCAGTCGCAAGGATTCAGTTTTAATATGGAATCCAACAGCTGGAGTAATCCGGGTTGGTACAGTGAAGGCAGTGTGCAATCCGCTTTGTATGACTTTTATGACAGTGCAGACGATGGTGTTGATACATTAAGTCTGGGTCTTGCACCTATCTATGAAGTATTAACCGGCCTGCAGATAACGACCGAAGCGTTTACAAGCATTTTTAGTTTTTCTGAATATTTACGTCAACAAAATTCTGGCGATACGGTCGCCATTAATGCCATTTTGGCCGGACAGTCCATCACCGGTGACGGGATTTATGGATTAAATGAAACCAATGATGCGGGTGCGGTGCCCAGTAGTAATGTCTTGCCCGTGTATACCGAGCTGGTGGTCGATGGCGGTTTTAAACAACTTTGTTCGGTCGATGATTATGACAGTACAGGTCAAACGGCCAATAGCGGTAACAAATTATCCAACTTCCGTTTTGTTTATTTCACCATTCCGTCGAATGGCAATTATTCATTTCTGGTGTCATCAGGAGCCACCCAGGATATCGACATGCCCATCTATCAAATGGGACAAGATACCGGATTCTTCGCCGCTCCAGGCGGTGATGGAGACCCGGGTGATGCCGGTGACAGCACTTTTACCATGACGGCCGGGAATTACACGGCCGAAGTGTATGAATTCGATAACACTTTCAGGGGCAATACCGCCAATTCAAGTGACGAATGCTTTACTGTTGAAATTGTGACAGCACCCTGAACAACTTATTTACCAATTATCTCCAATTAAGGTGATTACATGAAAAAATTATATTTACTTTTACCAATCTTGTTTTTGTTTGGATGTCAGCAATCCAAAATTGAGACAACTGATGCATCAAGTTCAGCAAGTACTGACAAGATGGCCGCATCACAACAACAGGAATCACAAGAGCAAAAACCTGCTATGCAACAATTCAAGCAGGGTGCGTCCGCATTGAAATTCAGCCATCGCACTTCTTCCGAACGTGCCAAGGTTGGTGTGCCTTTCGAGATCGAGATTGATTTAAAGGGCCAGGCTAATAGCCAATTGCTGACCGAGTTTTCTACCACGCCAGGTTTGAGCCTGACCAGTAATGCGCTCGCCGAAGTCCAGTTAAATGCACTGGGTGAGGCGGATACTCGAAAGATCACTGTTGTTCCACAACAAGAAGGCATTCAGTTCCTGACGATACGTGATAAAAATGCCGTGAATCAAAAACCAAGTGCAATTAAAATTGTAGTGGGTGACAAGGACCTCAAAGACTACATGCAAACGCCCGGCCAAGTCATTGAACAGACCGATGGCAGCAAGGTGGTTTCCATGCCTGCTGAAGAAACCGATCCAGAATAAATTTTAACTAAAGCGTTATAAATTCAGGGCTTGATGAGAATCAGGCCCTTTTTTTATTCTTGGGTTTTGCAAATAAAGGTTTTAAATAAGCGCCGGTATAGGAAGCTTTTTCTGTGGAGACTTGCTGTGGTGTGCCGGTGCATAACAATGTGCCGCCCTTGTCACCACCTTCGGGACCCAGGTCGATTACCCAGTCGGCGGTTTTGATCACGTCCAGGTTATGTTCAATAACAACCAGGGTATTGCCTTCATCACGCAAGCGGTGCAAAACTTTCAAGAGTTGGGCAATGTCGTGGAAATGCAAGCCGGTGGTGGGTTCATCCAGAATGTACAGGGTTTTTCCGGTGCTGCGCTTGGCCAGTTCTTTGGCCAGTTTCACGCGTTGTGCTTCACCACCCGAGAGGGTTGTGGCGTTTTGTCCCAGCCGGATATAACTTAAGCCGACATCCATCAAGGTGTTGAGTTTTTTGGCGATAACCGGAATATTTCTGAAGAACACATTGGCGTTCTCAATGGTCATATTCAAAACTTCGTGAATATTTTTGCCTTTATAACGAATGTCCAGGGTTTCACGGTTGTAACGTTTGCCTTTACACACATCACACGGTACATACACGTCGGGTAAAAAGTGCATTTCCACTTTCAACAGGCCATCACCCTGACAGGCTTCACAACGACCGCCTTTGACATTAAAACTGAAACGTCCGGGCTTGTAGCCGCGTGCACGTGCCTCAGGAGTATTCGAGAACAACTCCCGGATCGGGGTGAACAGTCCTGTATAAGTTGCCGGATTGGAACGTGGCGTACGCCCGATCGGACTTTGACTGATATCGATTACCTTGTCTAAATGCTGGGTGCCTTTAATGGCTTTGCACGGCGCGTGATTGGTGCTGGCATTATTCAAGTGGCGCGCGCAATATTTGTATAAGGTGTCATTGATCAGAGTGGACTTGCCCGACCCGGATACCCCGGTTACGCAAGTAAATAAACCCACGGGAATGTCCACGCTCAGGTTTTTGAGATTATTGCCTGTGGCCTTTTCAATCGTCACCACGCGTTTTTCATCATAGCGGGTCAATTCAGCGGGTGCCTCGATATTAAGTTTGCCCGAGAGGTATTTTCCGGTCACCGACCTTTTGCTGTTCTTGATCGTGGCCGGGGTGCCTTGTGCGATCACTTCGCCGCCATGAATGCCAGCACCCGGACCCATGTCTACCACATGATCGGCACTCAGAATGGCATCTTCGTCGTGTTCGACCACAATTACGGTATTGCCGATGTCACGTAAGTGGGTGAGGGTTTTTAGCAAACGGTCGTTATCACGCTGATGCAGTCCGATCGAGGGCTCATCCAGAATATACATCACACCCACCAGCCCCGAACCGATCTGCGAGGCCAGGCGAATGCGTTGTGCTTCACCGCCCGAAAGAGTCTCGGCACTGCGTTCCAAAGTTAAGTAATCCAGGCCAACATCAACCAGAAAACGCAGGCGTTCATCAATCTCTTTTAAAATCTTACTGGCTACTTCCCCGCGCCAACCCGGGATCACCAGATTTTCAACAAAGCGTTTGGCATCGCCGATGGCCAGACCGGTAATGTCGGCAATGTTTTTATTGGTTACGAACACATTGCGAGAAGACCGGTTTAAACGGGTTCCGCTGCAATCGTCACAGGCACGCGAACTGAGGTATTTGGACAGTTCATCACGTACCGCATTTGAAGTGGTCTCGCGATAACGACGTTGCAGGTTTGGAATAATGCCCTCAAAAGGATGGGTGCGGTTAAAGCCGCGACCATTAGTGCTGAGGTATTCAAACTTGATGGCGGTAGTGCCGCTGCCATAGAGCAGGATTTTTTGCAGTTTTTTCGTGAGCTTGTTAAACGGGGTTTCAAAGTCAAACTTGTAATGTTTGGCCAGGGATTTGATGAGTTGGAAATAATAGGAATTTCTGCGGTCCCAGCCACGGATAGCCCCGCCAGCCAGACTCAGGTTGGCGTTCATGACCACGCGGTCGGGGTCAAAATACTGGTCAGTACCGAGTCCGTCACAAGTGTTGCACGCACCCACCGGGTTATTAAAAGAAAACAAGCGCGGTTCCAGTTCGGTCAGGGCGTAACCGCATTGCGGACAGGCGAACTTGTCCGAGAATAAAATTTCTTCAGCCTCGCCGTCGTCCATGTCAACGATTTTGGCAATCCCACCCGACAAGGCCAGAGTAGTTTCAAACGATTCGGCCAAGCGTTGTTTCATGTCATCGCGAACTTTAAAGCGATCGACCACGGCTTCAATGGTGTGTTTTTTACGTAAATCCAGTTGCGGAGGATCATCCAGTTCATACACTTCACCGTCAATGCGTGCGCGTATAAAACCCTGGCTGAGTAATTCCTGCATCAATTGAACGTGTTCGCCTTTACGATCATCGATCACAGGTGCCAGCATCATTAACTTAGAGCCTTCCGGCAAGCGCAGCACTATATCGACCATTTGACTCACGGTTTGCGCCTCTAGGTCGTTGCCATGGTCAGGACACCGCGGTATACCGGCGCGGGCAAACAACAGACGCAAGTAATCGTAGATCTCGGTCACGGTGCCCACGGTAGAACGTGGATTGTGGGATGTGGATTTTTGTTCAATGGAAATGGCCGGCGACAAACCTTCGATCTGGTCTACTTCGGGTTTATCCATCATCGACAAAAATTGACGCGCGTAAGAAGAGAGCGATTCCACATAACGACGTTGCCCTTCGGCGTAAATTGTGTCGAAGGCCAATGAAGACTTTCCCGAGCCCGAGAGGCCGGTAATGACAATGAGTTTTTCGCGGGGCAATTCCAAATCAATGTTTTTAAGATTGTGGGTGCGGGCGCCGCGAATGTGGATAGTATCTAATGGCATGGTGGTAAGAGTGGCTCAGAATGGAATTTGGATGTACTTCGTTGAATTTCAGGCAATCCATCAATATACGCTTTTTTCGGACTTTTTGGCAAGCAATGTGCGACTTTTTTCGCAGTTGCCGCAATTTTCTACAGGCAGAGAAAATAATTACTCAAATGTCTGTCTAAATGCTGTAATCAGGTGTACTCGAGTGAGCCAAACTGGGTAAAATAGATGGCTATTTTATTTAATTCTGAAGATACAACAGGCTGGAGAAACGCATGGCAAGAGGGGTAAACAAAGTAATTTTAGTGGGTAATCTGGGCAATGACCCAGACACCAAATACCTGCCGAGCGGTGGCGCGGTGACCAATATCAGTATTGCCACAACCTCGGGCTGGAAAGACAAGAACACCGGCGAGATGAACGAAAAGACCGAATGGCATCGGGTGGTGTTTTTCAATCGTTTGGCCGAGATTGCGGGTGAATATTTACGTAAAGGATCACAAGTGTATGTGGAAGGGCGTTTGCAAACGCGTAAGTGGCAAGATCAAAGTGGTAATGATCGTTACTCAACCGAAGTGGTTGCCAATGAAATGCAAATGCTGGGTAGCCGCGGTGGCGCCAGTGGCGGGCAGGGTGATTACAACCCGCCAGCCAAGAATCAGTCACAGCCTCAACAACAATCGTCTAAACCGGCACCGGATTTTGATTCCTTTGATGATGATATTCCGTTTTGACCCCGCCTGTGTTCATCCGACTAGCAAAGCCATATTCTGAGAATGTGGCTTTTTTTTATAAAAAAAAGACCCGTAGAAGCCGGGTCTTTTTTCTTGCCTATTTAAATATCAAGCATTCATTTAAGATCAAAACGATCCAGATCCATGACCTTGTTCCAGGCGGCGATAAAATCCTGTTTGAACTTGTCTTGTGCATCATTTTGAGCATACACTTCAGCGATAGAGCGCAAGATTGAATTTGAACCAAACACCAGGTCTGCACGGGTCGCAGTGAATTTAGACTTACCGGTCTTGCGATCCAGCCCCGTAAATTCCTCAGAAGTTGAATCTGTCGCTTTCCATTCGATAGACATATCCAGCAAATGAACGAAGAAATCGTTGTTTAATGTGCCGACCTTATCGGTAAACACCCCGTGGGTTGAGCCAGCTGCGTTCGCTCCCAGTGAGCGTAAACCACCGACCAGTACGGTCATTTCCGGTGCGGTCAATGTGAGTAATTGAGCTTTATCCACCAGCAAGGCTTCGGTAGAACGAGGGTCTTGGGTTTTTTTGTAGTTGCGGAAGCCATCGAATTTTGGTTCTAAAACTTCGAATGCCTCTACGTCGGTCTGCTCATCCGTGGCGTCGGTACGTCCTGGTGAAAATGGAACGGATTGTCCACTGGCTTTTTCTATAGCGGCACAGCCTCCCAAAACGATCAGATCGGCGAGCGATACATTGCCAGAGAAATCGTTTTTGATCTCTTCGAGTTTGGCAATTACTTCAGGAACGCCGGAAGCAGTGTTGACGTCCCAATCCTTCTGAGGTGCCAAGCGAATACGTGATCCATTTGCGCCGCCACGTAAGTCTGAACCGCGGAAAGTTGAGGCAGATGCCCAAGCGGTATTGACCAGTTGTGGAATGCTCAGTCCGGATGTCAGGATCTTTTTCTTGAGTTCAGTGATCTCGGAGGCACTCACCAATTTACCTTCATGTTTCGGCACAGGGTCTTGCCAGATGAGCTCTTCGCTCGGTACTTCTTCACCCAGAAAGTTTGCGAGTGGACCCATGTCGCGGTGTGTGAGCTTGAACCAGGCACGCGCATAAGCATCGGCGAATTCGCCAGGATTTTCATGGAAATGTTTAGAGATTTTTGCATACTCTGGATCAAGCTTAAGCGCCATATCTGCCGTGGTCATCATTAATGGTTCGGTACGCGATGCATCGTGTGCTGCAACGGGTTGATCGGCTTTGGATGCCGCGGTTGGCGTCCATTGCACGTGTCCTGATGCACTGGTGGTTTTTTCCCAGTCGTAACCCAAGAGCACATCGAAATAACCCATATCCCATCGGGTTGGATTGACCGTCCACGCACCTTCAAATCCAGCGGTAGTTGTATCACCACCTTTCCCGGAGCCGTGTGAATTTATCCAGCCAAAGCCCATGTTCTCCATCGGCGCGCCTTCCGGTTCAACTCCGACTTTTTCTTCGGGTCCGGCACCATGACCTTTACCGAAGGTGTGACCACCGGCAACCAGAGCAACAGTTTCATAATCGTTCATCGCCATACGGCCAAAGGTATCACGTACATCGTAAGCTGACTTCAGGGGATCAGGCTCACCGTTCGGACCTTCCGGATTCACATAGATCAAACCCATTTGTACGGCGCCAAGTGGTGTGGCGAGGTCTCTTTCGCCGCCATCATTATTAAGATAGCGCTTGTCATCCAACCATTCGGTTTCAGGTCCCCAGTAAATATCCTCTTCC
Organism: Gammaproteobacteria bacterium; assembly: GCA_013001575.1. Classification (NCBI taxonomy): domain Bacteria; kingdom Pseudomonadati; phylum Pseudomonadota; class Gammaproteobacteria; species Gammaproteobacteria bacterium. Next base: position 9,118 of record JABDMI010000009.1, on the reverse strand, counting down.
GGCTCAAATACATCGGCACGGCCACCGCCAAAGCCAAAGGTTTTAAAACCCATGGATTCCATCGCCACATTCCCGGCTAGGATCATCAGGTCGGCCCAGGAAATTTTATTTCCGTATTTTTGTTTAAGCGGCCACAACAAACGTCGCGCCTTATCGAGGTTGCCGTTGTCCGGCCAACTGTTTAATGGCGCAAAACGTTGCGAACCCGAACGTGCACCGCCGCGTCCGTCATAAGTACGATAAGTTCCGGCGCTGTGCCAGGCCATACGGATAAACAAGCCTCCATAGTGCCCAAAATCTGCAGGCCACCAGTCCTGAGAATCGGTCATCAGATCGGTGAGATCTTTTTTAAGTGCTTTCAAGTTGAGCTTTTTAAATTCTGTCGCGTAATCAAACTCTTCACCCAAAGGGCTGACCTGTGGTGCATTTTGACTGAGTATTTTAAGATTGATCTGTTCAGGCCACCAATGCTGGTTGGCAGTGCTTCCGGTCGCGGATGCTTTATTGGTGCCATGCATCACTGGGCATTTACTGACTGACATAATGAGTTCCTCATTGGACGATGTGAATGATTAACAGTCTGACTATAAGCTCTTTTTACTTATAGAGCCAATTGATTTTATTGTGATTTACGATAGATAATTCCTATCAATAGAACGGTTGCGTTTCGATAACCGGGAAACACGTATATATTTAACTATTTAAAAATACACTCTGATCCCATTTTTTGTAAATCGTAGCCAATTGGAGACACACAAGAGCCCAAGTCAGATGAACCCTACAAAGCCTTCTCCGGGTCGTTTATTTGTTATTTTTTTTGTACCCCAGGTTGACCTATGCCACATGCACACACTCAATTGGGGCTGTAGTTAGTTACTCAGATAGATATTGCATTTTAGCCACCATCATTTTTTTGCTGATAGACACTAATGGACCAGCTAAATTTCAGCAGGTGGCGGTTTTCTATTTAATTGGCAGGTTTTTCAGAACTTTATTGTGGTAAAAATGCTAAAATACGCGGCTATTTTGAGCAGAATGCTCCGAGACCATTAGAAACCGAAAATGACTGCAAAACTTTACATCAAAACCTACGGCTGCCAAATGAACGAGTACGATTCCGACAAAATGGCGGATGTGCTGAATGCAGCCAATGGTCTGGAACTCACCGACACACCGGAAGACGCCGATGTGTTGCTGCTCAACACCTGTTCGATCCGTGAGAAGGCCCAGGAAAAAGTCTTTTCGCAACTCGGTCGTTGGAAAAACTGGAAACAAGATAAGCCCGATCTGGTCATTGGTGTGGGCGGTTGTGTTGCTTCCCAGGAAGGTGAGGCGATTGTTAAGCGCGCGCCATTTGTGGATGTGGTTTTTGGACCGCAAACTTTACACCGTTTGCCAGAACTTATCGCCGAAACCAAGGCCAAGAAAAAAGCCGTGGTGGATATCAGTTTCCCGGAAATCGAAAAATTCGATCGCATTCCCGAACCGCGTGCCGACGGACCTACCGCATTTGTTTCTATTATGGAAGGTTGCAGCAAATATTGCACTTTCTGTGTGGTGCCTTACACCCGGGGTGAGGAGATCTCGCGTCCTTTTGACGACGTGATCGCCGAAGTGGTGCAGCTGGCCGAACAGGGCGTGAAAGAGATCAATCTGCTTGGGCAAAATGTGAATTCCTATTTGGGCCCCATGCACGACGGCGCGATTGCCGATCTGGCCACCCTGATCCATTACGTGGCAGCCGTGGATGGTATTGAGCGGATTCATTTCACCACCTCGCATCCGGTTGATTTTAACGACGCGCTGATCCAGGCTTTTGCCGAAGTGCCAAAACTCGCAAACTATTTACATCTGCCGGTGCAAAGCGGTTCCGACCTCATCTTGTCGCTGATGAAACGCAAACACACTGTGCTTGAATACAAACAAAAAATTCGCAAACTGCGAGAAGTACGACCGGACATCAGTTTGTCGTCCGATTTCATTATCGGTTTCCCGGGTGAAAGTGACAAAGATTTTGAAAGCACCATGAATCTGATCGCCGATGTGGGTTTTGATGCCTCCTTCAGTTTTATTTACAGCCAACGTCCAGGCACACCGGCTGCGTCTCTCCCTGATGACGTGCCGATGGAAACCAAAAAACAACGCTTGCAAATTTTGCAACGGCGCGTCAGTCAACAAGCCCGAGCCATCAGCGATTCCATGCTTGGTAAAACCTATCGGGTATTGGTGGAAAAAATCTCGGTTAAAGACAAAAACCAGATCTCGGGACGTACCGATAATAACCGTTGGGTGAACTTTGACGGCCCGGAAAGCCTGATCGGACAGTTTGTGGATGTGCAAATTACCGAGGCTTTGACTAACTCTCTGCGCGGACGCATGCTAAGCTATAAGTCTGAAAGTGATGCGGCCTGAGCAGGATGCGCTGGACCAGATCAAAACATATAATTAAAATAACATAAGAAAATATTTTGCCCGACTCATCAATTACATTTACGCTGATACCTGAAGACAACACGCGTCTGGCTTTGTTGTGTGGTTCTTACGACCATAATATCCAGACGATTTCTGACCAGTTTGAGGTCGGGATCACTAATCGCAGTAATGAATTCACCATTACGGGTCCACGTAAAAAACTTACCCGGGTAAAATCCCTGATCGAGGATCTCTATATCACAGCCGCAACCGGCGTGCTGGATCCCGAAGATGTGCATTTATCGATTCAAGAGGCCTTGCATCGCAATAAGGGTGACTCGCTGCACGAAGTGTCGATCAAAACCCGACGCAAACAAGTGCATGCCCGCGGTGATAACCAAAAACGTTACATTTTACAAATACAAACCCGTGACCTGAATTTTGGTATTGGCCCGGCCGGAACCGGTAAAACCTATCTGGCGGTAGCCTGTGCCGTAGATGCCCTCGACAGTGGGCATGTGCGTCGCATTGTTCTGGTACGTCCTGCGGTCGAAGCCGGGGAACGCCTGGGCTTTTTGCCCGGAAATATGGCTGACAAGATCGATCCGTATTTGCGTCCAATGTACGATGCCTTATACGAATTACTCGGGTTTGAAAAAGTTGAGCGCTTGATGGAAAAGAATGTCATCGAAGTTGCCCCTCTGGCCTTTATGCGTGGCCGCACCTTGAATGAAAGTTTTGTCATTCTGGATGAAGCGCAAAATACCACGCGTGAACAAATGAAAATGTTTTTAACCCGTATAGGTTACGGCTCACGCGCGGTGGTCACGGGCGATGTAACCCAGACCGATCTGCCAAAACACACCAAGTCCGGATTGCTTGAAGCTCTGGTTGTTTTGAAAGATGAAGACACCGTGGGTATTACGCATTTTGAATCTCTGGACGTGGTCCGACATCCGCTGGTGCAACGCGTGGTAAATGCCTATGCGCGTCATCAAGCCATGCAAGACGATAAAATCTAAACCAAAATTTGCCTAGCCTGTTAATTTTTTTGTGATCGTTATCCCATGCCCGTTCTTTTAAATGTGCAGCGCGAAATAAGTGTCGCTGACCTGCTCAAACAAATTCCTGACGATGACGATTTGCAGCATTGGGCGCAAGCGGCACAACTCGATGGCAAGCAACATCTGGAGCTCACTCTGCGGGTTGTTGATACTGCGGAAATCCAGACCTTAAACCGGGTTTTTCGCCACAAAGACCAGACCACCAATGTATTGAGTTTTGCCTCCGATGTGCCGCCCGGAAGCGGAATAGATATTCTGGGCGACATCGTGATCTGTGCCGAAATTGTGGCTCAAGAGGCTGAAAAATATGGAAAAGACCTCAATCATCGCTGGGCGCACATGCTGGTGCATGCTTGCTTGCATGTCCAGGGGCTGGATCATGAGCAAGAAAATGAGCGAGCCAACATGGAGGCCGAGGAGATCCGCATCCTGAATGCACTTGGCATTCCCGACCCTTATCAGTTAAATTAACCCTGACTTCCCCAAGAGAGCAGCAATGCCAGACGAACCCTCGATAAGCGTGACCGAACCCGTACACACGGGTTTCTGGTCACGGCTAAAAAAGTTTTTCACCCGCGATATCGGCTCTCAAACCGATTCTTTCCAAAGCGACATTGACGATGCTCTGGCTGATGGCCGCATCAACGCCGAAGTGCATGACATGCTTGATGGCGTGCTCGAAGTGGCCGAACTCCAGGCCCGCGACATCATGATCCCGCGTTCGCAAATGGTTGTGCTGGAACGTGACATGCCAATGGACCAGATCCTGAGTCTGGTGATCGAAGTCGGACATTCGCGTTTTCCGGTGATCGGTGACGACAAAGATGAAGTGGTCGGCATCATGCTGGCTAAAGACATGTTGAAATTCGTTTCGGAATACCTGGGTAAATCCGAGCGCATGAGTTTTGATATTCGCGAATGCTTGCGTCCGCCGGTGTTTATTCCGGAAAGTAAACGCCTCAATTCCTTACTCACTGAATTCCGTTCCAGTCGTAATCACATGGCCATTGTGGTGGACGAATACGGCGGAGTTGCGGGACTCATTACCATCGAAGATGTACTCGAACGAATTGTCGGAGACATCGATGATGAACACGATGTGCCCGACGATATCGAGATTTTAAAAGAGGGTGAAAACCTGTATGCGGTGCGTGCCCTAACGCGTATTGAAGATTTCAATCAACACTTCGAAGTTGAACTGGAAGACAAGGATTACGACACCATCGGAGGTCTGGTCTTGTCCGAGCTTGGACGCATGCCGGTGGTCGGAGACGAACTCGAATTCGAGGATTTTATTTTCCATGTGTATAAGGTCGATAACCGTCGCATCCACACCTTAAAGGTCAGTCATGTGGACGGTAGCGGCAAACTGGGTGAAAAAACCATAACTCACGAAACTCTGAAACTCTAGGACGTGACTGTTTCTGCGCGCAAGGACCTGGCCGCCAAGACCCAGTCAATAATTCTGCTACATCCCCGTTTGTTTGCCGCACTGGCAGGCGCAATAATGCCTTTCGGGTTTGCCCCGTTTTACTTGATAGTGCCTTCCATGCTGTCGGTCGCGGCCATTTTATATCTTTGGCAACAACAAACCCCGCAACAGGCAAAAGTCACCGGATTTATTTATGGCTTTGCGGCTTTTCTCATCGGTTCATACTGGACATACATCAGTGTTGGCACTTTTGGTGGCGCACCGGTGTGGCTGGCCTTGATCGTGATGCTGGGTTTGGTGAGCATTATGGCGGCTTACTATTCCGGTCTGGGCTATGTGTTAACAAGCTGGTTCAGTCATATGCAGTTATCCAGACTCACTTGGGTATTTGTAGTCGCCGCACTCTGGACACTGATGGAATGGATCCGTGGCTGGTTCTTGTCGGGCTTTCCGTGGCTGAATTTGGGGTATTTAAGTCTGGATACCCCGATCGCCGGTTACGCACCGCTGGGTGGCGTGTATTTTTGCACTTTTGTCTGGGTGTTTGTGATCGCTTCATTACCTTCAATGTTTTCAGCGAGTAAAACCTGGAACATTGGCATGGGTGCGTCGCTGATTGCTTTGTTTGTGTCGGGCTATTTTTTAAATCAGGCTCAGTGGACGGTGGATTTTGACAATGAAATAAGTGTCGCGCTGATCCAGGGCGGGGTGTCGCAAGACAAAAAATGGTTACCCGAACAATTACCCAAAACCATGGAATTGTACGCCCGCTTGAGTGTGGAGCACGCCGACGCCGATCTTATGGTGTGGCCGGAAGCCGCAATTCCCAGTGTGCGCCAAAATGTGGTGCAATATTTTAATAGTGTTAAGGCACGCTTGGGTGATGACACCAGTTTACTTGTTGGAATGCTGGATCGTTTACCAAACGAAAATGGTGATGATATTTATAACGGTTTGTTGGTGATCGATTCCGATCTCAATACGTCTAAAGAACAAGCCTATTACAAAGATCACCTGGTGCCCTTTGGTGAGTATTTTCCAGTGCCCGGGTTCATCCGCAACTGGCTAAGGATGATGAATTTGCCCTACAGTGACATCAAGCGTGGCGGTAAAAAACAGCCTGTGTTGCAATTGAATGATCTTCAGGTCGGGGCATTCATTTGTTATGAAGATGCGTATACTGATCGGGTGAATGCAATGTTGCCACAGGCGTATTTGTTGGTGAATATTTCCAATGATGCGTGGTTTGGTGGCTCCCTGGCACCACATCAGCACTTACAGATCACCCGCATGCGGGCCCTGGAAACCGAACGACCCATCTTGCGCGCCACCAATAACGGCATCACGGCAGTGATTGATAAAAAAGGCAACATCGTCTCGACTGTCGAACAATTCAAACCGCAGGTCTTGCGTGCAAAGGTACAACCAGTCAAAGGCGCAACCCCGTTTGTGATGTTGGGTAACTGGATGATCGTTGGATTGTGTTTACTGTTTTTGCTGTTTATAAAGCTGCTACACAGACCCAGGTGATAAAACAATGCTAAATATTCTATTAGTTTTTTTTGCAATTTTCGTAGTAATGGTTGGTCTGCTTATTTTGGTCAAGCCCGGTATTGTGTTAACACTGGCAAACCGCTATTCAAACTCATTGGCTTTGTTTGTATCCGCTATTGGCGTAAGACTGGTGATCGGTATCGCGTTATTGATGTATGCCGAACAATCCAGGTATCCGGTAACCCTGACGGTTTTAGGCTGGTTATTTCTGGCCGGGGCAATCGCAATAGCAATAATGGGAAGAGATCGTTTACGCCGACTGATCGAATGGATCGCTAAAATTATGGCGCCGTATGTCCGAATCGCCGGAATTCTGGCCGTATGCTTCGGTGGCTTTATTGCCTATGCGGTGTTGTAACCGAAAAATTAAATCGTTCAGGCTGTTCTTAATAATCAACTCCCTGATTTAAACTGCAACTCCGCCAGTCTTGCATACAAGGCATTCGAGGCGATGAGTTCATCATGTGTTCCTTGTGCCACCAACTTTCCTTCATCCATAACGGCAATCGTATCGGCGTGCAGAACGGTCGAGAGTCTGTGCGCGATGATCACTGTGGTGCGGTTTTCCATCAGTTTTTCCAAGGCCTGTTGTACCTGATATTCACTTTCGGTGTCCAGCGCACTGGTGGCTTCGTCCAATAACAAAATTCTCGGATTTTTTAGTATCGCTCGGGCGATGGCAATACGTTGTTTTTGTCCGCCGGATAATCGTACCCCTTGTTCACCCAAAAAGCTTTCATAGCCTTGCGGAAGCTGTTGAATGAATTCATGCGCGTAGGCGGCCTTGGCGGCTTGTATGACCTGTGCATCGCTTGCGTTGGAATCACCGTAGCGAATGTTATGACTCACATCGGCGGTGAACAAAGCCGGATGTTGGGCAACCACAGCAATCTGTTGGCGCAGATCCTGTGGCGAAAGCTCCCGGATATCCGTGCCACCAAACCTTATCGATCCTTGTTGTGGATCGTAGAAGCGTTGCAGTAATTCAAAAATTGTCGATTTACCCGCACCAGACGGACCCACCAGAGCCAGAGTCTGGCCATTGGGAATGTCGAGTGAGAAATTTTGCAGGGCCGGAATCTCCGGACGCGAAGGGTAGTGAAAGCTGATATTTTCGATGCTCAATTCAGCCGAGAGATCCTTCGCAACATGAGAGACTTTTGCCGGTGGTAAAATCTCGTTATCGGCATGCATTAATTGCATCAAGCGGTCGGTGGCGCCAATGGCTTGCAAGATCTGGCTGTAGGCTTCCGAAAGTGTTCCCATGCCTGACGCAACCAGAAAAGCATAAAAACCGAACGCGGTCAGATCACCGGCACTCATGACGCCATTCAAAACACCGTTGCCGCCAACCCATAACATGGCACACAGGCCACCGAAGACCATAAGGATCACGGCGGCGATCAAAAATGCCCGTTGCGCAATCCGTTTTCTGGCCACATCAAAGGCTTTGGTCACTTCCACGCCAAAGGCCAGTTTTTCTTGGTCTTCGCGAGTAAAACTTTGCACCGTTTTTATTTGTTGAATGATCTCGCCCGCATAGGTACCAACATCGGCAATGGAGTCCTGGCTGTCGCGAGATAGTTTTCTAACACGTTTACCAAACAACAAGATCGGGATAAAAATGAATGGGACGCTGGCAAATATGATCAGGGTCAGTTTCCAGTTGGTAATGATCAACAAGATCAATGCGCCAATGACCATAATAATGTTGCGCAAAGCCATTGAGATCGAACTGCCGATAATATTCTGTAACAATGTGGTGTCGGTGGTCAGGCGTGACATGATGTCGCCGCTGCGATTGAGTTCAAAAAAGCTCGGATGCAGCTGCACCAGATGGTCAAAGACCTGTTGTCGAATGTCGGCACTCACACGTTCACCCAGCCACGACATCATATAGAAGCGTATAAAAACACCAATGGTCATCAATAAAGCGAGCAGTCCGAGAACTTGGATTGAGGTCAACAGTTGTGCAGATGAGCCTGTGGCAAATCCACTATCCACCACCAGACGCAGGCCCTGTCCGATGCCGAGGGTGATACCGGCGGTGAATAACAAGGCGGCGCAAGCAATAAAGACCTGTTTGGGGTAGGGCTTCAAGAATTGTAAAAGTTTGCTCAGGGATGAGAGTTTAAGCTTGTTCTCTTCGCTTGGCGTGAGCGTCTGACTCTCGCTGCTCTCGGCTTGCTCGGTTGCCAGGCTGGGATCGAAGGTTTGGGAATTTTCTGACATGGAATAGGAATTCGTGCGAGGGTCGTTGTGAGACCGAACTGATGAAATGATACGCTTAATATGGTGCGTTAAGCCTCATTATCAAGGATAATGCGACGCTTAAACATCAATTATGCCACCTTGGTGTGAAATAGACCAAAAATTAAACGAAAGTACATATGTCAGAAGCAAATAACGAATACCAACCTCAAGCCATTGAATCCCGGGTGCAATCCCTGTGGGACCAACTACAATCCTTTGAGGTCACCGAAGACACCAGTAAAGAAAAGTTTTATTCCCTGTGCATGCTGCCGTATCCGAGTGGCAAATTACACATGGGGCATGTGCGAAATTACACCATTGGCGACGTGATCGCACGCTACCAGCGCATGTTGGGTAAAAATGTGCTGCAACCCATCGGATGGGATGCCTTTGGACTCCCGGC